>NZ_JAPZRB010000088.1:0-11224 GCF_027531105.1 Microcystis sp. LE18-22.4A | reverse complement strand
AAGAACGACAAGCTAAGGAAAGATTAGCGGCAAAATTACGAGAATTAGGCATCAATCCCCAGACAATTTAGCCGGTTAAAATCTGCAAACGGCCATCAATAACCCCTTGAGTTACAATTATCTTGATTTGACTGGACAGACTTGAATGCAACTCACTCCCGAACAATACAAAGAAAAAATGCAGCGCCGCAAGGTCATCCAAGAGGAACGTTTAGCCGAAAAAATCGCTGAAAAAGGTTTAATTATCGTTAATACCGGCGATGGCAAGGGAAAAACCACGGCAGCCCTCGGTATGGTTTTACGTTCCCTCGGTCATGGTTACAAAGTGGCGGTGGTACAATTCATCAAAGGTGCTTGGGAACCTGCCGAACAAAAGATTTTTAGTGTTTGGGGGGAACAAATCGAGTTTTATGCTATGGGGGAAGGTTTCACCTGGGAAACCCAAGATAGAGAAAGAGATATAGAGAAAGCCGAAGAAGCATGGCAAAAAGCCCTAACTTTTCTCGAAAATCCCCAATATCAATTAATTTTACTCGATGAGATCAATATCGCCCTTAAATTCGGTTATCTGGATATTCAGGAAGTTATCGCTGGTTTAGCCCGAAAACCCGCTAATTGCCACGTTATTCTCACTGGTAGAGGAGCTTTACCCGAATTAATCGAGATAGCGGATTTAGTCACGGAAATGAAGTTAATTAAACATCCCTTTCGTCAACAGGGAGTGAAAGCGCAACCCGGCATCGAATTTTAATTAGGGTTTGCGGCAAAAAGTTTTTCGTGGGGGCAGGGTGTGGGGTGTGGGGTGTGGGGTGTAGGGTTTTACCGATTTTGAGGTAGTCAGTTACCTAATTTTC
Source organism: Microcystis sp. LE18-22.4A (assembly GCF_027531105.1). NCBI lineage: Bacteria > Bacillati > Cyanobacteriota > Cyanophyceae > Chroococcales > Microcystaceae > Microcystis > Microcystis sp. LE18-22.4A. The sequence goes on along the minus strand of NZ_JAPZRB010000088.1, from coordinate 10,370 downwards.
AGGGAAAAAGTATCTGAATTTTACCCCCGATCCCTCCAATGGTCGGCACTTTTTGAGGGAAAAAAAGTCTAAAAGCCTTATCCAACAAGGTTTTTAGATTTATTCAGCAAGCCCTAATTAACTACTGCTTAAGCGTTGTACCGTCTCTCCCGACAATAATCGATGAGTTTCGGCGAGAAGATAGGGAATTTTATCAGCGTGGGGACTAGCGGCTAAACAGGCAGTTAAATCGAGTTTTTCCACCTCTTTTGCCTGTTGACCGGGGAACCAATGACCCCCATTCCCCAAGAGATTGTATCTGGCCCTCGCAAAGTCGAGCATATCGTAGGCGATAGCGAGATTGCGTAACCAGAGGATAGAACGAATATTGATGTGATTGGGGGTATTTTCCCAGCTAGGTAAACCCACAGACCAAGTTTTCACCCAATTATCGCCTAAACAGTTGATCATTTCCCCTTGCAATCTCTCGATAATTGGCGGTAAAATCTCCTCGGCTCGATCGAGTAAGGGTAAAGTTTTCAGGTGTTCATCAAAATCTCTGGCTCGCGCAGCACCGATACTCAGGGTATGGACGGTCGGATGACTGAGACAGAATAGATTATTAAAAACCATCGGACTGAGAGGAAAACAGAGAGCCACGAGCTTAGGGGGAGGATTGTAGAGATGGCCGCCCTTATCGGCGGGACTAATGATAAAAACCCCCATATCGTGCTGTTTTGCCGCTTCTATGGCCAGCCAGTTATTCTGAAAAATATAGTACCAGTGCAGATTGAGGTAATCGTAACAATTTGTTGCAATAGTCTTGACAATTACATCAGTTGGTGCATGGGTCGAGAAACCGATAAAACGAACTTTTCCCAGTTGCTGTAATTTTTTCGCCTCTTGCCAACAACCGCCCTCGGCCATAGTGTCATCGAGAATTTCCTCGGTGTTGATGCCATGGATACCCAACAAATCCACATAATCTAACCGTAAAAATTGCAGGGATTGCTCAAATTTACGGCGAAATTCCCGCACATCTTGACTAGGAGAAACTTTCGTCTGCACGATAATCTCATCCCTCGGTAGTTGCGGCAAAATTTTGCCCAATTGCATCTCCGAAGTGCCGTAACCCCTAGCGGTTTCGATGTGATTAATCCCCACTTCTAGAGATTTATTGATGATTGCCTCTAAATTGCCTTGATTCTCGTCGGGAATTTGCGACATCGGCACATCCTGCCACTGAAATTGATAGCGCATTCCCCCACAGGAAAAAACCGGCATTTGTAGATTAGTGCGACCGAAACGACGATACTGCATATATTCAGTTATCAGTTATCAGTGGGAAGTGAGGAGACCACTTCGTGCGCGTTGCGGGGGGAGAAGGGAGAGGGGTGATGGGGTTTTAGGGTTTTAGGGTTTTGGGGTATTAGTTGAAACTTCCCTATTTCCCCATTCTCCCATTCCCCCATTCCCTATCCCCTGTTCCCCGTTCCCTAAATTTAATCGGATAAAGTGAGAATTTCGACACCGGTTTCGGTGACGGCGATGGTGTGTTCAAATTGGGCCGAAAGTTTACCATCTTTAGTAATAGCAGTCCAACCGTCTTTTAAGACAATATGTTGCCAGGTTCCCTCATTAATCATTGGTTCAATGGTGAATACCATGCCGGGGCGAATTTTTTTGCCCTTGCCACGAGTGCCGTAGTGGGGAACCTGCGGACCGGTGTGAAAAACATTACTGATACCATGACCGACAAAATCTCTAACCACCGAAAATCCTTGTCCTTCGGCATATTCTTGGATAGCCGCCCCGATATCGCCGATTTTACCCCCCGGCTGCACTGCATCTATGCCTCTTTGCAGACATTCTCTGGTAACTTCCACTAACTTTTTGGCCAGGGGGGAGGGAGTACCGACAAAGAAAGTCTGCGACGTATCGCCGTGATAACCTTCTAAAATCGGGGTGACATCGATGTTAATAATATCGCCGTCTTTGAGGATTTGATCGGCGCTGGGGATGCCGTGACAGATAACCTCGTTAATGCTAGTACAGATGGACTTAGGAAAACCATGGTATCCTAGGGGCGCACTTTTGGCTCCATGGGCGCGAGTCCAACGTTCTGCCTCGTCATTGATTTCTAGGGTACTTACCCCCGGTTTAACCATATCGGCCAGATGGTCTAACAGTTTAGCCGCTAATCGTCCGGCTCGGCGCATTTTTTCAATTTCCCGGGGAGAGAGTAAGGTGATGGTATCGTTGCCCATGAATTATCCGACTGTTGAGAAAGATTCTTGTTACATTTCTTATCCTAGCAAAATCGGGCAGCGTTATTGTTTAGGGGGTTGGGTTATGGGAGTGGGAAGTGGGGAAGTAGGGTGTGGGGTGTGGGGTGTAGGGTGTGGGGTGTAGGGTGTGGGGAAGTGGGGAAGTGGGGAGACCACTTCGTGCGCGTTGCGGGGCGAAATGGGGAGAATAAATAAAAATAATCTCCTGTCTCCTGTCTCCTGACTACTGATAACTGAGGTTCTTCGTTACTTGGTATGGTTCAATAGGGTGGCATAAATCGACTAAATCCTTATCTGGCAAGAGTTCTATTGATTAGTTCGTTCTAGATCGAAAACAATTGACAAAAATCGCATCAATGTCCTTTTCTATAAGGGTTTCATCCCTTATAGAAAAGGACATTGCATAGCACAAACCGAAGAACCATAACTGATAACTGATAACTGATAACTGATAACTGATAACTGATAACTGTCTCCTATCTCCTGACAAGACAAATTAACCGAATCTACCGGCTACATAATCGCGAGTTTGTTGATTAACTGCATCGGTGAAAATTTTCTGGGTGGCATCACATTCCACCAAATGACCGACGCGGCTTTCATCGGTATTAAAAAAGGCCGTGCGATCGGATACCCTAGAGGCCTGTTGCATATTATGGGTGACAATGACGATCGTGTATTGTTGCTTCAATTCATGGATTAATTCCTCGACTTTGAGGGTAGAAAGGGGGTCTAAAGCGGAACAAGGTTCATCCATTAATAATACTTTTGGTTTTACCGCCAAAGCGCGAGCAATACACAATCTTTGTTGTTGTCCTCCCGATAATCCTAAAGCGGATTTCTTCAACAGATCTTTAACTTCATTCCAAAGAGCAGCTCCTTTTAAAGCTGATTCCACAATCCCATCTAATTCACTGCGACTAGCGGAACGATAAATTCTAATACCGTAGGCAATATTATCGTAAATACTAGCGGGAAAAGGGTTAGGGCGCTGAAACACCATACCCACCTGTCGCCGTAAGGTATGAAGGTTAACTTTGGGGGCGTAGATATCCTGGCCAAAAAACCTAACTTTGCCCTTAACTGTCACTTGCCCCTCTAATTCCCCGATGCGATTGAGGGCTTTTAAGAGAGTAGATTTACCACAACCAGAGGGGCCGATCATGGCGGTTACTTGCCTTTGCGGGATTTGTAAAGAAACCCCTTCCAGGGCTTTTTTGCTACCGTAGAAAAAGCTAAGATTTTCGACTTCGATCGCCGAATTAGCTAGAGAAGTAGGATTGTTCATGAGAGAGGAATCGATCATCAGAAAAATGCTTAATTTGAGCGTTTACGAGTGACAAAACGGGAGAGAAGGCTAGTAATTAAAACTAAGATAATTAGGACTAAAGAAGCTGTCCAAGCCAAGGAATTTTGTTCAGGAAAGGGGGAACTAGCGTAGTTATAAATCAACACCGTTAAAGCCGGTGTGGGCGACCAAAGACTTTCTTGCCAAAATTGACTAAATAAAGCCGTAAACATTAAGGGAGCGGTTTCTCCAGCGGCCCGGGCCACCGCTAATAATATCCCGGTCATAATCGGTGCGATCGCTGCTGGTAGGACAATGCGAAATACCGTATCGAAACGGGAACCCCCCAAAGCGGAGGAACCGAGACGGTAGGACATAGGTATTAGTTTTAGGGACTCTTCCGTGGTTAAAGCGACGATGGGCAACATGATCACCCCTAAAGCAAAGGCCCCCGCTACGGCGGAAAATTGTTTGGTAGTTAACACCAAAACCCCGAAGGAAAACACCCCGACAATAACGGAAGGGGTACTACTCAACACCACGATCGCAAAGCGTAGAATACCACCAATTTTGGAACCCCGAGCGAATTCCGAGAGAAAAACCCCGGTGAGAATCCCCAGAGGTATGCTGCCCAGGGATGCTAAACCGACCATGGTTAAAGTCCCGACGATCGCATTGGCAAAACCGTTGGGAACACTGGGATCAGAGCCAACTGGGGCGGGTAAAGAGGTGAAAACTTGCCAATTGAATCCGGGTAAACCTTCTTTGACAATTTGAAAGAGGATGGCGAATAAAGGCAGAATAGCGATGGCACTAAGAGCGATCGCTAAACCCGTGAGACCGTTGGTAAAAAAATGTCGCCAGGGTGACAGGGGTTGCTGTAAATCTTCTTCGGGAAAAGCTCCTTGAGTCATAAAATTAACGATTGCGGTTGATAAATTGTACTAATAAAGCCGCTACACTATTGACGGCTAAGGTAATAAAAAATAGAATCAAAGCTAGATACATCAAGGCTCCGATATGGACTTTTTCAAAAGCTTCTGGGAAGGTATTAGCTAGTACAGCGGGAATAGTGTAACCGGGGGCCAAGAGGGAGGGAGTAATAATCGAGGAGTTACCGATTACCATGGCCACCGCCATGGTTTCCCCTAAAGCACGCCCTAAACCGAGGATAATCGCCCCGATAATGCCAGAACTGGCCGCCGGCAACAGCACGCGCCAGATGGTTTCCCAACGAGTGGCACCTAGGGCCATGGAGGCGCTGCGTAATTCGGGGGGGACGGTAAGCAAGACATCGCGACTGATAGCGGAAATGGTCGGCACAATCATGATGGCCAGGATCACACCGGCGATCAGCATACTTGGTCCCAAAGGTTGGGTATTAAACAAGGGGAACCAAGCAAGATTTTGAAATAACCATTCTTGCAAGGGTTTAAGCACGGGAATTAGCACGAAAATCCCCCATAAACCAATAATTACACTGGGAATCGAGGCAATTAATTCCACTAGAAAACCGATGGGATAACGGACACTTGCCGGCAAATAATTCTCGCTAGTGCTTAAAGCAACGGCGACACTGAGGGGAATGGCTAATAAAAGAGCCAGAATCGAGGAAACAACAGAACCGAAAATAAAGGGTAAACCACCAAATTTGAGGACGTTAACATCCCAAGTGGTTCCCCAGAGAAATCCCAGACCGAATTCATTGATCGCCGGTCGCGCATCCTGAAAAACAATCCAGGCCATCCAGAGCAGAAAAATTAAACCGGAGGCGGCACAAATCCAGACTAGGATTGTAAAAATGCGATCAAATAAACCGGCAGTGCCGGGGTTTTCGTTAAGATTGGCTGCCGAGAGATCAAAAGACTCGACGGGTTCAGAAAAATTGGCCATAAGGTAGACAGCAATTACCAGTTATCAGTTGTTGAAAACGCAACTGTAGGGGCTGAACAATGTTCAGCCCAGAGAAAAGAAATACTTGCAGTTATTAGTTATGGACTGAACCGGTAACTTTTTCCATCTTACTGGAAAGTGGTGACAATCAATCCCAAACTAATACAAAAGTATTTAGGGTTTGCGGCAAAAAGTACGGGCGAAGCATTCGGTTAGAAAATCTCCGGTTTCACCGATAGGTTATTGCCCGAATGCTTCGCCCCTACAGGACGCGGGCCGATGAAGACGCAAGGTTTTGAACGACGATTCTCTCAAAATTTGCACCTGTTTCGCTCGTAAAGCCACAAAACCCTTACCTTGCCTACATTTCACATTTATTCAGCAAACCCTATTTATTTAATTTTGTTAACTTCGGCTAAAACTTTTTCAGTCACCGATTGAGGAATCCGGGTAAATTCCAATTGATTGTTGATTCTTTGACCGGTGGTGAGAATCCAAGTCAACAGTCTTTTAATTTCCGCCGCTTTTTTGTTATCAGCATAGTCTTTCGGTACTAATAACCAAGTAATCCCGACGATCGGATAGCCATTGCTCGGATCATCTACATTAGCGGTAAAATCGGCGTTAAATTTGATCCCTTCCATCGCCTTGTTAGCTTGAGCGAGACTGGGTTCGACAAATTGACCGGCTTTATTTTGAATTCTGGCGGTTCTCATGGTTGCCCCTTCGTTTTTGCGGGCAAAGGTATCTTGAACGTAACCGATCGAGCCTTCTGTTTGTTTAACCAGGGCTGCCACACCATCATTTTTCGGTCCCTTGAGAACGGTAAAACCCCAGTTAGGTTCTTTGCTGGTTCCCACTTTACTTTTGAAAGAAGGACTAATAGCGCTCAGGTGGGAAGTAAAAATCTCGGTAGTACCGCTACCATCAGCCCTAACCACTACTTTAATCGGTCGGTCGGGCAGTTTCGGATCTACTTGTTTCCAGTTGGTGATCTCACCACTGAAGATTTTGCCCAGGTTAGCCCGAGAAATTTGCAGGTTATTTACCCCGGGCAGATTATAAACTACGGCGACGGCTCCTCCGGCGGTGGGAACCAGCAGTAAACCGTTTTTCATCTGGCTTTTTTCCGAGGAGGAAGGAGCGGCATCGGAAGCCCCAAAATCGACGGTTCCGGCGATAAATTGCCGAATACCAGCACCGCTACCGACGGAATTATAGTTAACGGTGACACCAGTGGCGTTTTTATAGTCGGCAAAATAACGCTGGTATAGGGGCGCGGGAAAGGAGGCTCCTGCACCGTTCAGGGTTTGGGCGAAAGCTTCTCCCATCGTCCCTGCTAGGGCCGCTGCCGTGGCGAAGGAGACAGCACACACACGAGTTAGGGTAGCAGTTGAGAATATCATAAGTTTTCTGGTTGAAGAATCCTGCACAATTGGGAAAGTTGAACTTTCTTCAAAATATAGTTTAAGGCACAAATATTACTTTTAAATCTAGAAATATTTTAGTTTTTTTTGGTTAAGATTGGGTTAAGCTTACTTTAATTACTCTTAACCTTAAACCTTGATTAGAAAAGTAGTTAGTTAGTAATTTTATCGGCAAGATTTTCTAGGGAAAATAGACGAGGTTTAAGCCGATCCTAAGAAAAACTAATTGATCCCATCATTACAGATTAGAATGGGATAAGCGCATCTCAAATACTATGGAAATTGGTATTTTGCTAGTTAATTTTACTACCTAAGCAAAATTAATTACAGTTCTAAGCTGTTAGCTGTCAGCCGTAAGCCTTGAATCAGTTTCATTGATCAGTTACCAGTTATCAGATGTGAGTTTTCAATTCACTGATCACTGTTTACTGATAACTGAAAGGTCTCCTGTCTCAACTAGGAAATTAATTGTCCACGACTACTTATAAGTTCTCAAAAATTGCGCCCCTAGTGATCGTTTAAGATCGAACTATCAACCTTGGCCAAATTTGAGAGATAAAGGTAATGGCTCGATCGCACCCCGTTCCTAACTTGCCGGTAGCCCCGGAAAAACGGCAATTCAACCCGCGGTTGCTGTTGCCCCTAGCTGTTGTGATTGCCGCCGGTTATCTCGGTTGGCGACATTTTGCCCCGGTCCCCCCAGCTACGGTACTCAATGTCAGTGGCAGGATTGAAGCAGACGAAACTGATATCGGGGCAAAAACTGGCGGACGAGTAGATCAAATTTTAGTCCGGGAGGGCGATCGAGTCAAAGCAGGACAAGTGATCGCAGTAATCGTCGATGAGGAAGTTAATCAACAACTGCAAGCAGCGATCGCGTCTGTTCACGCCGCCCGACAAGCGGAAGCACAAGCATTGTTAGATATTAGCGTGGCCGAAAGTCGCATTCAAGAAGCGGCAGCGAACTTAGTGCAGGCAAAAGAAGACTCCTCCGGACGAGTTAGCCAAGCGAGCGCCAACGTTGCTGCCGGTCAAGCGGCAGTAGAACAGGCCAAAGCGGAGGTAAAACAGGCAGCAGCGGCAATAATCAGGGCAGAAGCCCAATTAAAACTGGCTTTAGCCGATCAAGAACGTTACGATCAACTATTTAGGCAAGGAGTAGTTAGCCAGCAACAATTCGATCGCACCCGTACCGATGCCGACGCGGCCAAAGCAGACTTAGACACCGCTAAAGCTACTCTCGTGGCACGAAAAGCCGCCGTTAACACTGCCAGGCAGCAACTGCGAGCAGCGCAGGGAAATTTAGCCCAAACCCGTTCCACCGCCCTTAATTCCGTCATTCGCAGTAATCAGTTAAGTGCTTACCAACAACAAAAAGAACAAGCTAAGGCCCGATTAGCCATCGCCCGGGCAAATTTACAAGCGGCGATCGCTAATCAACAACAATTACAAAAACGTCTCGACTCCATGCAGGTGAAAAGTCCCATTAATGGCATCGTTCAGGATCGTCCCTTGCAACCGGGGGCCGTAGTTACCAGTGGGAAAACCCTACTCACCGTCATCGATCCCCAATCGATCTATCTGCGCGCCTATATACCAGAAGGAGACATCGGCAAAATTTATGTGGGCAAACCAGCACAGGTATTTCTCGACTCCGATCCTGATCGCCCCTTAGCTGCTAAAGTTAGTGCGATCGATCTAAAAGCTGCCTTTACTCCCGAAAATATTTACTTCCAAAAAGATCGCGTCCGGCAAGTGTTTGGTGTCAGATTAGCGATCGATCAGTCGGAAACCTACGCTAAACCCGGGATGCCCGCCGATGCTAAAATTGACTTGAAATAACCATGGTTTCCTCCACCGATACCTCTTTATCCCCCTTAATTGAAGTCGTCAACCTCCAGAAAAACTACGGCAATTTTGCCGCCGTCAGAGGGATAAATTTCCAAGTCTATCCAGGGGAAATTTTTGGCTTAATTGGTCCAGATGGAGCGGGAAAAACCACCACCTTTCACATTCTGGGCGGGGTGATGAACCCATCGGGTGGTTATGTGGATTTAGAGGGAAAAAAGCCCCGTCACGTCCGTCAAACTATCGGCTATTTAACCCAACAATTTTCCCTCTATCTTGACCTCAGCATTGATGAAAACCTGCGTTATGTGGCCAATTTGCGCCGAGTAACCGAGAGGGATTTGCAAGCGCGCCGGGATAAATATTTAACTTTAATGAACCTGAAGGGCATCGGCGATCGCCTGGCGGGCCAACTTTCCGGGGGCATGAAACAAAAACTCGCCCTCTGTTGCGCCCTGATTTCTCGTCCCCAAATCCTACTTCTCGATGAACCCACTTCTGGAGTTGATCCCGTCTCTCGGCGAGAATTTTGGGATATTTTAGCCACTTTAGCCCGCGAAGGTATAACAATTGTGGTGGCTACTCCCTACCTCGATGAAGCGGAACGTTGTCACCGCATCGCTTTGATGTACGAGGGAGAAATTCACGAGATCGGAACTCTCAGCCAATTGCGCCAACGTCTCGGTTTACAACGCCTGGAAATTCGATCGCCCGATATCGCCGCTACCGCCGAAAAAATACTTCTTTTGGTGGATGGACAAAATATTAATGACGTGCAGTTATTTGGTGATCGTCTAGATGTGTTAACTGGCAATCCCCAGCAAGCAACCAGAATTATTCAGAATGCGATCGATCATCTCAGCGCTATCCACCCTAGCGAGGCAACCCTAGAAAACGTCTTTGTCACCCGTTTGCGACAACAGGGTTCCGATCCCCCTTTTATCCCCTTACCAAAGTTTAAATCCGAGACCATCACCACGGGAATAGCGATCGATGCTAGGGATTTGCGGAAAAGCTTCGCTAATTTTTGCGCCGTCAAAGGTGTTACTTTAACCATTGACTACGGAGAAATATACGGCTTATTGGGGGCGAATGGTGCGGGAAAAACCACCACGATTAAAATGCTGTGTGGGCTACTTTCCGCCTCTGGGGGCGATATTTCCTTAGCTGGGCGCAGTCAAGACCTGCGTAATCCCGTATTACGGCAAAAAATCGGTTATATGAGTCAAAAATTTACTATTTATGATGATCTCACTGTGGTCGAAAATCTGGAATTTTACTGCGGGGTTTATGGGGTTCCCCCGCGCTACCGTCAGCAAAAAATCGCTTGGGTTTTGGAAACGGTGGGATTAATCGGACGGGAAACAATGTTAACCGGAAGACTGCCAGGAGGATGGAAACAACGCGTCGCTTTTGGCGCTTCCGTCATGCACGAACCGGAGATACTATTTCTCGATGAACCCACTTCTGGAGTTGATCCCCTAGCGCGACGACAATTCTGGCGCTTAATTAGGGCTTGCTGAATAAATCTAAAAACCTTGTTGGATAAGACTTTTGGACTTTTTTCCCCTCAAAAAGTACCAGATATGGGAGTGATCAGGGGTAAATTCAGGGACTTTTTCCCTGAAAATTAGGTAATTGACCCCC
>NZ_JAPZRB010000091.1:0-1341 GCF_027531105.1 Microcystis sp. LE18-22.4A | reverse complement strand
GCACAAACTCCTCGTCAACAGTAAATCAGTTGATACGTCATCTTTCTGAGAAATGCCCTCACCTCAACCGTGGCAGGATCGATCGCCGGTTCGACTGGGAAAAAATCGCTAGGGGATGCGATCGATAGAACAAGGGCAAGCAAAATATAAGTTAGCTTTCCCGTCACGTTTTGCTCTTAGCTTTAAAGGGCTATACTCTACCGTATCAACGGGCATTATATCCTTCCAAAAACTCCAATAACTTTTCTTCCCAAGGGTTCAGGTAGGGACGTTTCAAAGAACCCAACGTTTCTAGAATAGCCCTCACCGTCTCCTCTTCCCCTAACGACCGGAGTTCAACCAGACGATCACTCAGTTGTTGCATCTTTTGCCGGTGGTCGGGGGAATACTGCAAATCCCTTAAATTCTCCTCTCTAACGGTATATTCACCGTTCCAAGCCCGCACCAGACAGGAAAATTCTCTCACCTCGATCACGATACACCAACAACCACCCAGACCCCGTAAATCTGGGTTATCTTTGATCAGGATTTCGCAAACATCACCGACCCGGTAGGGTATGGGAATTTTGCTTCGCTCCCGGATGCGCTGTACAATATCCTTGACGATGCGACCGGACGGGACTTTACCACCAGCAGCTTCTACCGCCTGCTGCCAAACTTCCCTCTGTTGGTCTGGTTCTAGTTGAGTTAGGGGACGGACTTGACGCTCGGAGATTGGCAAAATTTCAGAACCAATGGTTCTCGTTTCGTCTCTGTCTGATTGAGAACCAATGGTTCTCGTTTGCAGATTCTCAAAAACTTCAGAACCAGAAATCAGATAGTCCATCTTACGACGAGAATAACCAAAACGATCACGGCAATACTCCTCAAAAGTCTTGTGGGTAGAACGGTACAGTCGTCTATCCCGCAGTTCCTTCAAGGCTGTTCCCGCTTCGTAGAAAGCCCTTTCTACCTTGCGCTCCCAGAACAGACGTTGACGTTCCTCTTCTGGTGTCAGGTCATCGACCACCTCTACCCGTACTGATTGCGGGGGAAATAGATCCAGTTCTAGGTTGACCGCCCCTTCCGGTTCGGGTGGCAGCCGTTTACGGTTCTTTTTGGCCCAATCATCCAGCCACACCCGGGGCGAGGCGAACTTGGTGGTGGCCTTAACGGGAATATCGAGGACAAAACCGTTCGCACTGACGGTGCGCTTGGCACTAATGGGACTTAAACGCTAAATAAAGATCAAATCGAGTATAATCGTTAAAGAGTAAGCACTTTACGTTGAAAGAGCAGCGATGAAAGAGACAACCCCAGCCGCGATGCCCCCATGCTTTGACCGATGGTGTCGGCGGTTTG
>NZ_JAPZRB010000186.1:0-9970 GCF_027531105.1 Microcystis sp. LE18-22.4A | reverse complement strand
AATCTAAAGCGTCAAATCTCTTCGCTTTTAAGAGTTCGATAGTTTCTTCCAACCAGAGGGAATCATCAATCTCGTAGAGAGTTTTTAAGTCGGGAATAACAGTCATTATCATCTCCTTTATTCGTAAGGTGGTAGCCAATTGGGATCGAGAAGTTCTTCTAAACTGTAGGGACAAGTATCGGGAAAGTTGACTTTATTATCGGTTTTTTGACGAACATATCGCACGGACTCAAAGTAAATTTGCTCAAATTCCTGTTCTAGATATTTACGAAGATTTGTAGTTAAATAGCGCTTTAACTGATATTGAAAACTAACTATCTCTGCTTGCCAATGAGCTTGATTATATTTTCTTTCACTTGTCCAAAATTGTAATAATAAACAATCTCTAATAATTTGCTGTAAAAAACTAGCAACACGAAACTTTTTCTCGTTTCCCAAATCTTCTAACTCCTCGAGCAAGTTTTCTAAATCTAAAGCGTCAAATTTTTTCGCCTTGAGCAGTTCAATGGTTTCTTCTAACCAGAGAGAATCATCAATTTCGTAGAGAGTTTTTAAGTCGGGAATAACAGTCATTTTTTATCTCCCCTAGAATTGGCAATAGTGACCAGTTAAACCGATCACTAAAGCTTTTTTACTGTTTATATACTAGATAATTTTAGCGGCGCGCAGACCGAAAAAGAGACCGAGGGCAATTCCGGTAAAAACGATCAGATAACCCGCCAAAGCAGCAACAGCTAACACAGACATGGTGAAAATCTCCCAAGTAATTTAATCTTTTTTAGCATTGTACCGTTATTCTTGCCCTTCCCCTTCCTCGTCTTCTATATCTTCCCCAAAGCGCTGCTGGGGGGGGATTGCGGCGACAATTGCCTCGATTACCTTGCCGACTGGAACAATTTCTAAGCCCACATCTTCGGGATAAACTTGACCTCTAGGGACAATCGCCCGTTTAAAGCCCAATTTAGCCGCTTCTTTTAATCTTAGTTCCATTTGCGACACTAAGCGGACTTGTCCGCCTAATCCCACTTCCCCGATTAAGACTGTGCGCGGATCCACGACTCGATCGCGAAAACTGGCGACAACAGCGATCGCAACTCCCAGATCCGCCGCCGGTTCTTCCACTCCCAACCCTCCTGCGGAGGCAACATAGGCATCTAATTTCGATAAAGGAATGCCGACGCGCTTTTCTAAAACGGCGAGAATTTGCTGTAATCGGTTGTATTCTATGCCCGTGGTCGATCTTCGCGGGGAAGCGTAGCTGGTGGGGCTAACTAATGCCTGTAACTCCACCACAATCGGGCGTGTACCTTCACAGGCTACCACCGTCGCCGTACCCGGGGAAAATTCGTCGCGATTGCCTAAAAACAATTCTGAGGGGTTTTCCACTTCCACCAAACCGTGATCCACCATCTCGAAAATACCGATCTCATGGGTTGCCCCAAAACGGTTTTTCACGGATCTTAAGAGACGATGGGAGGCATAGCGATCGCCTTCAAAATATAACACCGTATCGACCAAATGTTCCAAAACTCGCGGACCAGCGATCGCCCCTTCTTTAGTAACATGACCGACAATCAATAAAGTAATATTCTCCCGTTTTGCCACCTGCATCAAGGCGGAGGTACATTCGCGAACTTGGGCGACGGATCCCGGTGCGGAAGTTAACGCCCCAAAATAAAGAGTTTGAATACTGTCAATTACCGCCACCTGTGGGCGTAGAGATTCTAATTCTCGCAAAATTTCCTCTAAATCGGTTTCTGGCAGAACATAGAGATGATTATCGAGTTCTGAGGTTGATTCAGAGGCTTTTTTCTCCTTGCCATTGCCGTTATTTTCCGACTCCACGGCAACCACTCCCACCCCCAAACGGGCAGCCCGCAGTTTAATCTGTTGTCCCGATTCTTCGGCGGAAACGTAGAGGATGCGCGGTAATCTTTGGGCGAGTTGGTTGGTAACTTGCAGTAAAAGCGTCGATTTGCCGATGCCCGGATCGCCGCCGATTAGTACAAGAGAACCGGGGACGATGCCACCACCGAGAACGCGATCGAATTCCCCGTAACCGGAGGGAAAACGTTCCTGTTCATACTGGGTAATTTCCGAGAAGCGCACCGAGATGCGCGGTTGGGGGTTGCGTTGCCCTTTGCCGTTATTTGGGCGACTATTTTGCCATCCTGGGCGATTTACCGCCGGATTATTGCCACCAGCCATCACTTGTTCTTCTAGCGTCCCGTAGGTGTCACAACTGGGGCATTTTCCCAACCATTGGGGAGATTCCGCCCCACAAGCACTACAGATATATATTGTTCGCGATTTCGCCATGTTTTTTAAGAAAAGTTGAAGAAAAGCGGTTTGGGGATCAATTCTCTTGTCAAATTTAATTAAGTATGATAGGGGGGAAGGAAGACCATAAAGTTATTGATAATTGCCATAAAAGAAATAAAATAGGAAATTTAGGCTTAATGATAACGGCAAAAGGATATTCTATAAACAGGAACGCTCGTTATTTAACTTTAAAATTCATCACACTATTTAACTAAGGAGTGTTAATTCAGTTGGAGAACCAGAAGGAAAAAATTCTCGTTGTTGATGATGAAGCCAGCATCCGTCGTATCTTAGAGACTCGTTTATCGATGATTGGTTATGAAGTCGTCACCGCCGCCGACGGAGAGGAAGCTTTAGAAACCTTCCGAACCGCCGAACCCGATTTAGTGGTTTTGGATGTGATGATGCCGAAATTAGACGGTTACGGTGTCTGTCAGGAACTCCGCAAAGAATCGGATATTCCTATCATTATGTTAACGGCTTTGGGGGATGTGGCCGATCGAATTACCGGATTAGAATTGGGTGCCGATGACTATGTAGTTAAACCTTTTTCTCCCAAAGAACTCGAAGCACGGATTCGTTCGGTGTTGCGTCGGGTAGAGAAAAATGGCGCCCCGGGGATTCCCAGTTCCGGTGTGATTCATATCGGTTCCATTAAAATCGATACCAATAAACGCCAAGTTTATAAGGGGGATGAACGCATCCGTCTGACCGGTATGGAATTTAGTTTACTAGAATTATTGGTCAGTCGCTCGGGAGAAGCTTTTTCGCGCTCGGAAATCCTTCAGGAAGTTTGGGGTTATACCCCCGAACGTCATGTGGATACGCGGGTGGTAGATGTGCATATTTCCCGTTTACGAGCCAAATTAGAGGATGATCCCAGCAATCCTGAGTTAATTCTCACCGCTAGAGGTACAGGCTATCTTTTTCAACGTATTCTAGAACCAGACGAGGAATAGTTCTCAGCTATGGCACAAGCTGATCCCAATCGTATTTTAAGACTGTTACCCCTGTTCGCCGGCATCGTCGGGGGTACGGTATTAATGTTTAATCGTTTTGCCACTGCCGATTTAACCCCATCGCAAGCGCGTTCCGATGTGATGGGAGTGATTTTGAGTGGGGTTTTAATTTTGGTGGGTTTAATCTGGCAAAGAGTTCAACCCCGCTTACCGGATGCTGTGGAATTAATCGGGCGCGAAGGTCTGGAATTTGCCCCAGATTTGCCAGAACCGGTTAAAATTGAGCTTGCTTGGGCTTCCCATTTACTTTTAACTAACACCGTGACAAAATCTCTGATCGTTTATTATCGGGGAGAAGTTTTATTACGTCGCGGTATCTTAAGCCAGAATTCTGAAGTTAAAGTTAGTAATATTATTAAAAGAGTTTTAGAAACCGGTAAAGCCGTTTATTTAGTTAATTTAAATTTATATCCCGCTAAAATCGAGTTTGACTATTTGCCAGAAAACACGCAAGGCTTAATCTGTCAACCCATCGGTAAGGAAGGGGTGTTAATTTTGGCGGCAAATGCGCCGCGCAGTTATACTAAACAAGATGAAATTTGGATCGAGGGAATTGCTGATAAATTAGCCGACACTTTCAGTCAGTTTTAGACGATTTCAGTAAGATTTAAGAATTTGGTTCAGATGAGAGTAAGCAATTAGGGTTGGCTGAATAAATCTAAAAACCTTGTTGGATAAGGCTTTTAGACTTTTTGTCAATCAAAAAGTACCAGTTGTGGGAGAGATAGGGGGAAAATTCCGGGACTTTTTCCCTGAAAATTAGGTAATACCAAATTTCTAAATCCATGACAGACATCCACGCTCGAATGCTTGCCAAGCCTGCATTCGTTGTGACGCCAATAAAGAAAAATGGTATAACTGACTATCTCAAAATCGGTAAAACCCTACACCCCACACCCCACACCCCACACCCTGCCTCCACCAACAAACTTTTTGCCGCAAACCCTAGCTACAGCAGTTATCTCAATGGTGAGATAGCTATACTTTGCCGGCGGCGATCGAAGCTTTTAAAAATCGTTAACTGATGCCAAGCTGAATATTTTCTGGAATTTTATTCCTCTCCGGAGACTTCCAATGACTCTGCCAGTGAATTATCTTCAATTTCTATCTCATCAATTGTATCATCAGTTAAGCCCAACTCTTTCTTGGCGAACACACGCCTTGCACGACGATCAAGAATTTTGATAATATTGGTTCTATCTTGTTTAATTGCATCAATGTCTTCTTTTTGTATCAACACCATATAGTATCTCGATACTTCCATCATTCGATAAGCATACTGAAAAGCGTCTCTAGTAAATTCACCAGTAGTCACAATCATAACTACGTCAGACCCTGTTACGAAGGTCATACCAACTTCTTTGGCTAATACTTCTACATCTACTCGCTTTGTATTTTTACACTGAATTTGCCAACGATGATAAACAAAGCGGTCTGATGCTGCCAGAACATCTACTTCACCCTGTCCAGTTTCATAGTCTCTTTTCCGCCATTTTGTGAATCTAAGACTGGTTAGACGAATCATCCAAATCGCCAGCAGTTCAAGAGCTTTACCTTTAATATGTTTGTCGGGATTATCTAGGTCATTAACAACATCTTCAAAACTTCGATTTAGCTCGGTTTGGGAGATTTCTGTAATATCGGATATAGATTGTAATAATCTAGATAACAGTTCCATCTGTGATTTCTCGGTAAGCTTGACAAGATTAGGTTTCGCTCCTCGTCCACCAGTCGTTTTCTCAGTTGCAATTAAGCCGACTTTTACTAAAGGTTGAATAATATCCTGAACAAAAGATTTCGAGGGGAATCGTATTTTATAAACACTGGTGGCGTATCTGGTAATTTTATTCCACTCGGTTAGCTCAGTAATCGCCATCTGAAGCATAGCCAGTAAAAAATATTTTTGTTCGGAACTAAGAGTATAAAGCTCGTCAATATAGTCTTGATCGAGTTCCAATAGATCATAGACTCGATCCCAGTTAATCTCATAACTTTTCTCCAGGACTTTAGCTTCTTGTAACCATTGTCTCATGGTACTAACATAAGTGCAATTGGTCGAGAGTGAATACCCCATTTCTTGAAGTTCGTAAGCGATGATTTCTAGCTGGGGTTTATCTCCCCTGCTATTAATTGCTTCTATCGCTTTTATTAGGGACATTCCAGTTAGGTTAACAAGAATATGGCGAGCAAAAATTGAGAAAACTGTCTCAGTATCTTGTTGATTGTCTAATATTTCATTAGCGATATCCGTGAGTCGATACTGCCAATCATCACCATCAATTGATTCAACCAACTTATAAGCACGAAGGGAAAGAAATGTATTCATGGCAAGTTTGCCACGATTCTCTCCTTTCTGTAGATCGTTTTGGCTGGAATGGCCAGCATAATAACGTTTAGCAATCTCATCCTGAAGCACCCGACGATCAGGAAGACAATCAGAACAAAGTTGTACTAATTCAGATACTTGAAATTGCTTAGGAGAAAACTGGTCGCCGTAGGTAAATCTGATGATTTTTTTGTCTGTCATACTATCATCGCTGGCAGGAAACAAATCTAACTGAACAAAAGGTTTCTGAGTATCCATGGTCAAGCTTTTGTCAAGACAATCATTAGCCAGTTCTAAGGCTCGTGCTTTAAGAGTTTTTCTATCCTTTATAGGAGCTACGACTAAAGGAGCATCTTGTTCAAATCGAAACTGCGACGCTATCATATAATCTTCATTTAATTCAAACGCTAACCAACGACGCTCAAGGGTTTCAGCTACTCGTCCTGTCATGTTTGAACCAGCAAAAGGATCGAGAACTAAATCACCAGGCTCAGTACAGAGACTAATAACAAATTCGGGTAAAGCTTGCGGAAATCTAGCAGGATGGGGTTTCACCCCTTCTTCCTTACATCTTCTTTGATAGTAATCATTAGATGCCGTGTTAGAAGCAGATATAACATTTACTGGCTGCCCTAAATCATTCTCTAAAATCCAGTTGAACTCTCCCAGGACTGGACTACCTATAGACGCGCCTCTTTCCTGAATAGAATCAGTAATAATATTTGGGGGAATAGCTCCTCCTCGGTCATTCTGAAATTTAGTAGAAATATCATGTCCTGACGGGCGCAGTTTTGCCTCATAGCCATTTTTAATCAGGTTTTTCATTGCCTCGCTATAAGGGCGTAAAACTCTCTTGTTATTTGCTTTCGGGTGCGGCTCCTTCGATAACCACCAAACGGTATTGACAGCATCCTTGACTCGTTCCCTCCTGACTGTCACCCATTCTGCCGGGGTAGGAAGTTTGGCTGGATTATACCAAAAAAGTTCTTGGGCGAGAAAAAAACCTAGTCCACCTTCTAATCTCGGTTTACAAAGTTCTATAACTAACTCGAAATGATACAGAGAACGCACGGGAAAACCTTTAAGCCAACTACCACCAATATCTATAACTAGGGAGCCTTTGGGCTTGAGAATACGATAAAATTCACCAGCAAATATTTTAAACCATTCAACGTAATCATCAGCGTCCACATTGCCATACTCTTTTTTTCTTACTAAGGCAAAAGGTGGGGAAGTACAAATCAAATCGACACTCTCATCCGGCAACTCCCCCATCAGTGTCAGGCTATTACCCAAATAAGCGGAACCAAGCCGAGTCTCATAATAGGGATTTCGGCTGATTTTGATTAAACCATCGTACTCAGTAACAATTGGCACTACTTTATTTTCTAGCTATTTTTCCTAACTTCTAACCCTGGTTATCGGTAATGGGTCGATGTTTCTCGATCAAATCGATCGCCTGGGTGACACTTTCCGGGAAAATTACCACTAAACCACCCTCAGAAACCGTACTTAAAGCCTTCTCTAAAGCTTCCGTTTCATCGAGAATAACTTCCGGACGCAAACTGGCATTTTCTTGGCTAATTCCCCTGAGAATTAAATCGGCCACTTCCCCCCGTCGGCGACCGCGAGTATCGTTATCTTCCTTAACAATAATTCGATCGAACATAAGCGCCGATAATTTCCCTAATAAAATTAAATCATCATCGCGTCGATCGCCAGGTCCCCCGACCACGCCGACTTTTTCCCCGGACCAATTGCCGACAAAACCGCCGACGGCTTCGTATCCGGCCGGATTATGGGCATAATCGATTAAAGCGTGATGGTGTCCCAAGTCAAACAGGTTCATCCTGCCGGGGGTCTGGGCGACGGAAGGTTTAAAGGTCCGCACCCCTTGGCGAATTAACTCGATATCGATACCCTGCACAAAAGTCGCTAAACAGGCGGCCAGGGCGTTAGCAATCATAAAAGGAGCCATTCCCTGCATAGTCACGGGAATATTGACTGCTTCCTCGATTCTCAGCGTCCATTCTCCCTCTAGAATCGACAGATAGCCATTCTCATAAATGGCGGCCATGCCACCGCGACGGATATGGTCGTGAATAATCGGGTTATCGGGACTCATGGAAAAATAAGCGACTCTTCCCTTGACTTTTTCGGCCATACTAGCGGTCAAGGGGTCATCGGCATTTAAAACCGCGTAACCCTCGGCGCTAACCACCTCGGCCACAACGCTTTTTACCTTCGCCATTTGTTCGATGGTGTCGATATCACCGATACCCAAATGGTCGGCGGCCACATTTAACACCACTCCCACATCGCACTGATTAAAAGCTAAACCCGATCGCAGGATACCACCCCGGGCCGTTTCTAACACGGCAATCTCGACTGTGGGATCCTTCAAAATCATACTGGCACTGTAAGGACCGGTGTTATCGCCCTTTTCTACCAGATAATCATCGATATATACGCCGTCCGTCGTGGTAAATCCGACTACTTTCCCCGTTTGTCGGCAAATATGAGAAATTAAGCGGCTAGTGGTGGTTTTGCCGTTAGTTCCCGTAATCGCCAGAATTGGCACGCGACTGGGAGTCCCGGGGGGGAATAACATATCGATAACTGGGGCGGCGATATTGCGAGGTAAACCGCGACTAGGGGCGACGTGCATCCGAAAACCGGGGGCGGCGTTGACTTCTACGATCACCCCGTCCACTTCTTTCAGGGGTTTGCGGATATCATCTGTCACCACATCGATACCGGCAATGTCCAAACCGATTAATTTTGCCACTCTTTGGGCGATCCAGACGTTTTCGGGGTGAATTTCGTCGGTACGATCCACGGCGATGCCGCCGGTGCTTAAATTAGCGGTGGCCCGCAGATAGGCGATCGCTCCTTGGGGTAAAATGCTGGTTAATTCATAGCCCTGTTTTCCTAGCACATTAAGGGCGGTTTTGTCAATGGTTATTTTAGTTAAAACGTTGGCATGACCGTCACCCCGGTTGGGATCCTGATTAGTAATTTCGATTAATTCTTCTACAGTTGAGCGCCCATCACCGACGACGTGAGCGGGGATCCGTTCGGCCACGGCGGCGACTTTGCCATTGATGACTAAAATTCGGTGATCACTGCCTTTATAGTACCTTTCTACGATCACGCTGCGGGTTTTCGAGGCGGCACTGGCTAGATCATAGGCTTCCTCTGCTTCCTGTTGATTTTTAACATCGATGCTGATGCCCCGGCCGTGGTTGCCATCGAGGGGTTTAATCACGATGGGAAATCCTCCCACTTCCTCGATTGCCGCTGGCAATTCATCCAAGTATTGAATCACCGTACCCCGGGGGACGGGAATGCCACCATCCTTGAGGATAGTTTTCGTGCCTTCCTTGTCACAGGCCAACTCAACGGCTAAAATCCCCGAAAAACTGCTTAAAGTGGCTTGAATGCGCTTTTGGTGAACGCCATAGCCCAACTGCACCATGGAACGAGCACTCAGAAGTAACCAGGGGATATTTCTAGCTTGTGCTTCTTTGACGATGGTTTCGGTACTCGGACCAAGGGCAGCATTATTGCATAAATCGCGTAAATCGGCTAAATCCTGGGCCAATTCTTCCTGAGGATAGGTTCCCGTATCGACAATTGATTGACACAAACGCACGGCAGCCCGACCCGCATAACGTCCCGCTTGCTCGTCAACGTACTCAAACACCACGTTATAGACTCCGGGGGTGGAGGTGGCTCTAGTGCGACCAAACCCGACGGGAGTTCCCGCCAGTTCCTGCAATTCTAGGGCGATATGTTCGATAATGTGGCCCATATAAGTACCAGTGCGGACTCGTTCAAAGAAACCGCCGCGATAACCGGGGGAGCAGTAATGTTCGACTAAACTGGGCAGAACGTCGATTAATCCCTCGTAAAAGCCGGGGATTTCATTCGATGGCTTCTCTGCGAGATCTTCGAGATCCAGACGCATAACAATGAGCTTGTCGCGACGAATACTCCAGTAGTTGGGACCGCGCAGGGTTTGGGTTCTGAGAATTTTCATTGAAAAACTGGGTCTGAAACCCCGCCCTTTAGCGATAGCGGAGGGCGGCTTTATATGAGTTAGTGAGAAACAATTAAACCGTTAGAACGACGAATTAACTGAATCTTGCTAACAGCTATCTGTCCCAATCGTTGACCATTGGTATCGCTTACAGATAGCTGTTTTTCGGTATCTCCACTAACATAACCAATTCCTTTGGGAGAAGAAACTAAATCTCCTTTACGGAACCCATGTCTTGTGGTAGAGCCACCATATTTACGT
>NZ_JAPZRB010000381.1:0-6705 GCF_027531105.1 Microcystis sp. LE18-22.4A | reverse complement strand
CAAGCTTTTCTGGTCGGAACCCCCTAAGCCGAGTTTTCAAGGTGCTGCGCCGTCCACTTGGTTTTCGAGACTGGCCTTTTAATTCTAACGTAAAGCCAACCTAGAACGGCGGGGTTTCAGACCCAAAATTTCCGATGAAAGCGTATATTGGAAATAGAGCCATCCCTAGAAAAGTGAGCCACTGTTATGAATTCTTTTGCGCTTCCCGTCTTTCTGCAATCAGGTTTAACCCTACTGGCATTTTTAGTGCTGGTTATCCTGATGGCCTAAATCTTAATCCGTCTGTGACTTCGATCGAGCAGGGGACGGTCCGATAGCTCAGACTAGATTTTCATAGACGGTTAGCAGCTGTTCAGCGATCGCCGACCAACTATATTGATTTAAGACTAAATCCCTAGCATTTTTCCCTCGTTGTTGGCGAATTTCAGGATGAGTGATAGCCGTTGCCAAAGTATTAGTTAAATCCTCAAGCTGACAAGCTGTCACCCATCCTGCGGCCGCTGCTGCTACCGCAGGATGCAGATCCACCCGGTCCGAGATCACCACGGGAATTCCGGCAGCCATGGCTTCTGCCACTGCGATGCCAAAATTTTCATAGTAGGAAGGTAAAACAAATAAATCGGCCTTAGCGAGGAGGTTATTTTTGATTTCTCCGGTCACAAATCCGGTAATTGTTGTATTTTTGCCCAAGATTGACCGCTCGATCTGATTTTTAATGCGATTTTCGTACTCCCGATCCTGGGGATTGCCTCCTGCTAAGACAAAATGAAAATCTAGTCCCTTTGCTAACAGACTTTCTAAACTGGGCAGCAATAAATCTAGACCTTTTTTCGGGTCAAGACGGGACATATAGAGGATGATCGGTTTATTTTGGGGAAGATCAAAACCGTTTACCGGTAGAGCTTGTGGGTCAAAAAAATCTACCCCTAGGGGGATGACAATATCCTTAGTTTTTATATTAAATCTTTCGGCGATTTGACACTCCTGCTGACTGGTAAAATGAACTGCCGCCGCCGCCGCTAAATTGGGTTTTTCCAGAAAATTGGCATATATTTGTTTAAGTTGCCGTTTTTTTTGCAAATCTGCCGGATCGAGGGTGCCTAGGGGACGGAGAATATAGGGCAGTTGACGGTAACGAGCGATCGAAGCCGATATACTGCTCACTGGGGAGAATAAGGCATGAATATGGGCGATATCGTAATCTTTTGCCCTATTAGCCAACCAAGTAAACAGATCAAGGGAAAATTTATAGCGGCGAAAGGGAGAACAGCGAAAATAATAGATTTGATAGCCATTTTGACTAACAGGGACCCCTAAAGGCACATCTAGGGGTGCTTGTCCCGTGTCACCATTGGAATCGGTGGTAATAATAGTCACCTCTTGGCCTAGTTGCGCCAAGGCCGCTGACAAACCGAGTACCATTTGACTGGGGCCACCATAAACAAGGGAAATCGAAGGAACAATCTGAAGAATTTTCATCGAAAAATTGGGTCAGAAACCCCGTCGTTCTAGGTTGGCTTTACTGTTAAATACTAGCGCATTTGCACGATATATGCTAGAAAGTGCCACTTAGAGCGACTCTAAGACCAGAACAGAGTAAATCTGTTAAGGCAGCTGGGAAACCGCTCAAGAAACCCCAAGAGGATATCAAATTCAGCTAGTCCGGAACAGGGAACGGTTGAAAACGAATATCAAATTTAGATGGACAATAGCTTATCCCTCTGATTTACCAGTGATCAGTAAACAGTAAGCAGTTATCAGTGATGAGACGGGGAGTAGGTAGCATTTTCATGGCTCAGTAAATGATAATCGGTCAAGGGTAAAAAGACAGCAAGAAACCGCCATTTAATAAGTAGGTCAGCCCCCCCTTATTAAGGGGGGCAGGGGGGGATCACTTAATACTCAAATCTGATAACTGCTCACTGATAACTGCTCACTGAAAAGGCTAAAGGTTAACCATTCATCGATAAATATTTAGCCACCGATTGCACATCTTTATCACCCCGTCCAGAGAAATTAATAACAATGCGAGGACTACCAGTTACTTGTGGGCAAAGAGTTTCTAAATAGGCTAAAGCGTGGGCAGTTTCTAGGGCCGGAATAATCCCTTCTAAACGGGAAACTCTTTGAAAAGCTTCTAATGCTTCCCGGTCAGTGACACTGTAATATTCGGCGCGACCACTATCTTTTAAAAAGCTATGTTCTGGCCCGACTCCGGGATAATCTAAACCAGCACTAATGGAGTGGGCCTCGATAACTTGACCTTCGCTATCTTGTAATAAATAACTCATTGCTCCATGTAGAACCCCCGGTTGACCTTGGGTAAGGGTGGCGGCGTGTTTTCCGGAAGCGATACTTTCCCCGGCGGCCTCAACACCAATTAAACGCACGGAAGCTTCTTTAACAAACTCATGAAATAAACCCATAGCATTAGAACCACCCCCCACACAAGCGAGGAGAATATCCGGTAAACCGCCCCATTTTTCCAGACTTTGCTGACGAGTTTCTTGACCGATAACCGCGTGAAAATCGCGCACCATCATCGGATAGGGATGGGGACCTGCCACAGAACCAAGGATGTAGTGAGTGGTTTCCACATTCGTTACCCAGTCGCGAATCGCTTCCGAGGTGGCATCTTTCAGGGTTCCTGTCCCGGCGGCCACGGGTTGCACCGTCGCCCCAAGCAGTCTCATGCGGAAAACATTGAGTTCCTGGCGTTCCATGTCGTGAATTCCCATATAAATCACGCATTCTAGACCAAAACGAGCGCAAACCGTAGCGGTGGCCACGCCGTGCTGTCCTGCCCCAGTTTCGGCGATAATTCGCTTTTTACCCATGCGTTTGGCTAATAAAACCTGACCGAGGGCGTTATTAATCTTGTGGGCCCCGGTATGGTTTAAATCTTCCCGTTTCAGGTAAATTTGCGCCCCAGTACCGTCAGCTTTGGCATAATGGGCGGTGAGACGTTCGGCAAAATATAAGGGACTAGGTCTACCGACGTAATCCTTGAGCAGTTGATTTAATTCTTCTTGAAAATCGGGGTCGTCTTGATACTGATTATAGGCCGTTTCTAGTTCACTTAAGGCTGGCATCAGGGTTTCCGGGACGTATTTGCCCCCGTAGCGTCCAAAACGCCCAAAAGCATCGGGATACTGGGTTGCTGTGCCGGCTGAGGCGGCATAAATCGGCGTGATAGTCATGTAAACCTTCGATGAGAGACCACGATCCATTATAAATCTAAGGGTTTAGTCTCTGGGTTAACCTGAGTTCCAGGGCAATCATCGCCTAACCCACTTAATCATCAAAGGGTGAGCATTGCCCACCCTTTGACTGATTTTACAGCCAAATACTCACATCAACTTTTAACACCTGTCCTAATAGTAATAACCATTTTAATTGAGTCATCGGCCAGGGACAGGCAGCATCTATTGAATTGGACCGCAAAGAATTAAGAACTAGACGATCATGGAAGTAATAATAGTATAATTCCTGAGAGCGATCGAGGGATAATCCTAGCTTTAATTGTTGGCTAACTTCAATTAAACGGGTGATTAGGCGAGTATCCTCCTCCGCCGTTAAAGGATCGCCATCGTGTAATAATTTCCCAAGAGATTGCCAGAGCAGACTTTCTAAGGTTTGACGCGCTTCGGGGATGTTTAATTGACAGTGTAAATGATTGGCTTCCTTAGCAATAGCCAATAATTGATCGAGATTATTTTCCGTCGCTTGCCGCTGCTCAAAATCTTTTTCTAGGGCATTAATCACCTGTAAACAACGGTGAGAAATGGCAATATCGGCCGCTACCTGTAACTCTTGAGGTACGGGAATCTCATCCCGTTGGAAAGCCGCTAAAATGCCGTAATTATCCCGATAAACTTGGGTGTATAATTGATCGAGACGTTTTTTAGTTTCGGCTGTCACCTTCTGCATGATCCGGTGTCTTTCATCGGCAAAAAGATGGGGTAAAGCAAAAAAGTTTTCTCCCAATCCGCGCCCCATTTCTACGATCATGGTCGAGACACTGGCCTGTTGTAAAGATTCAAAGAGATGATCCTTAAGATTGGTATAGATTAACCGACCGTTAAAAGGTTGAATGCAGCAGTAAAAATCCCAACCTCCTAAATGTAGAACAGCAAAGACAAAATGTTCACTTTCTTGGGTAATTTCTGAGGTTAATTCCACCTGTCCCACTGCTAAAGTTAAAGACCCGATCGCTTGTTTTTGATAATCTAATTGACGGGTATTGTAACAATAAATCCGATGATGACTGGGATAATTGGTAAATAGGGAACTAATAGCGTAATGGGCCGCCACCCGTTCCAAATCGACCCGCGCAGAAGTGACCAATTGTCGATAGACATCAGCCCCATCTTGATATAACTTAACGTTACTGGGAGCGAAAGCTAGACGACTGAGGAAATTCATTTCTAATTGAATTCCAGCTACTTCTCCAGCTAATTCCAGGGCCCGGCCAGCATATCTCAAAATTTGCGTACCTTCAGGTCGAGAAATTTCTTCAAAAAACCAGCCACAACTGGTAAACATCAATAAAGCCTGTCTTTGCATTTCTAATAAACGCAAAGCATCGATTTTCTCGCTTTTACTCAGGTTGCGACTTTGATGCAAAGCGAGGAAATGTTCGATCGCGTCTGGGGAGCGATCTAAAATAACTGCAATGTAGTCATCCCTTGTCTGCCAAGGATCGCGGAAAAATTCCTGTCCTTGAATCTCATAGACCTTAATTAACTCATCTCTGAGCCAATTTAGGGACTCCCGCAGGGGTTTACGCCATTTTTGCTGGTAATTTCCCCCTCCCCCGCAACCACAGTCATCCTGCCAACGATTTACGCCATGGACACAACTCCAAGCGGTCACGGGTTTTAATTCCACTTCCCAAGTGGGGGGGCAAATACTGAGATAATGGGCAAAATTGGTGACTGTCCAGCCGTTTTTAGGGAAAGATTCCGTAAAAGCATAGCTAAGACACTTCTCTGTCCCCTGTTTGTGGTGGCCGAAGGTTTCCCCATCGGTAGCGACGCTGATTAACTGGGAGGGACGATGATCCCCTTTAATTGCCTGTCCCAGACGACCGACGAGAAAATCACTGCTGGCTAGGACATCATTAAAGCCCATATCCCGAGAAATTGGACCATCGTAGAAGAAAATATCCAGATAACGACCATCGGGAATGTAACAGCGATAGGGACGGGTGGGATCGATTTGACCTCCGGCCACCGCGTGCCATTGGGGATGAGGATCCTGGTCGCTAGGGAAAGGACGACAGCGCAGGGCCTGGGAAGGGGCTAAAATGGTGAATTTAATCCCCTCATCGATTAAAGCTGTCACTGTGGCTAAATCAATGGCTGTTTCCGCTAACCACATTCCTTCGGGATCCCGGCCGAAACGGTGCTGAAAATCGGCTTTTCCCCAGCGAATTTGGGTGTATTTGTCCTGTTTGTTGGCTAGAGGCAGAATGATATGATTATAGACCTGGGCGATGGCGTTACCATGACCGTTTAAGCGTTGACAACTTTTTTGATCCGCTGTCAGGATGCGTTGGTAAACTTCGGGATCATGGGATTGCATCCATGACATTAGGGTGGCCCCGATGTTAAAGCTGAGATATTCGTAGTTATTAACTATTTTGATCACTTCCCCCCGGTCATTGTAAATGCGCGCAAAAGCATTGGCACGATAACACTCGTGATGGATGCGTTCATTCCAATTATGGAAGGGATGGGCGCTCGGTTGCCGTTCAATTCTGTCTAGATAGGGATTTTCTCGCGGTGGTTGGTAAAAATGTCCGTGAACCGTGATATAAACTCCGTGAGCGGTTTTCAGGGGATCGACCCCCGTATCGGTATAGGAATAAAAGGTTGTAGAAGGATGTTCAACAAGATAAGTCATAGAAAGGCCTAGAAAATCGTTTTTTTTTGAGCGAAAATAGCTGTAGAATGTAGCGACCTGATGTTTAAAAAAACTGAAAACCTGGCCGTTTTTCACGGCCTTGGGGTCACAATATCACATTTTATTTTCCTAGCAAAGCTAGGGTTAACAATTCGCAACTTCTCTATACACAGCCCTAAGTAATACTAAATTTTGTTACAAAATCTAGCTTTTTCGGGTAAGCTGTTGACTATCTAGGGCTGACTGACCATCCTTGGCAATCGGCGTTCTAGCCTAGGAGAGATGCGATCGCTCTTACCCCTGCCCCAAAAGCGATCGCCATTACCCAAAAATTGCTTATTCCCAAAATGATCGCCCCCTGCATTCCTATCCCAAGCAATGGCAATTTTAAAGTTTAATCCACAAGATGACAGCGATCGCACTTACCAAAATAATCGCACTTTCAAAGTCCAAAGTGATCGCACTTTCAAAAGCCAAAATCGCACTACAAGATCAGCGATCGCACTCCAATAAAATAATTTGTATGTTTTGTTACAAAATAAGACGCGGTTACCCTGCCGCAAAAAGCCTTGACTATCGCACACCCTATGAGATATTTTTGAATAACTAAAGTCCTAGTGCACTTCAAACTTGAATTAGCCATGAATAATAAATTGGTCTAAGTACAGGACAAAAAGCTTGAAAAGTAGGCGGGAGTGGGGTTTTATGAGAAATAGCACTAATCTCGAAACCCCTATGAACCAGTATAATGCGTTGAAACAAGCTCTCAAACCTCATTTGCGATGGCACGGAGCAAGA
>NZ_JAPZRB010000556.1:0-7243 GCF_027531105.1 Microcystis sp. LE18-22.4A | reverse complement strand
CTTGTTCGGGTGTTGGGTAAAATCGAAACGAATAGGCTTTTTCCATGTCTCACATTTTAGCATATATTTCGTAAACGATGCTCATATTTAACAGTAAAGCCGTCGTAGAACGACGGGGTTTCAGACCCAAATTTTCGATGAAAGCTGCGACTTCCTCATGCAAACCCGTCGGTTCCAAATCGAACACCTCTCCATCGATGAGTTCGTAGCGATTATCGCCACCGTAACGAGCGAGAAACTCGTCAAAGCTGAGTTGCTTTTGTTCTATTGGTTGGTCGATCTCAATGGTCATAGGTCATCATGCTCAACTCTTTCAGTTTAGCGGCTTTATATGTCTGGACTTTCCCCATACAGAAATACTCAAAAATCAACAAAACCCTGACTACATGGAGCTTCTCAGAACAAATTGAAAAGAGACTAACGAGTACATTTTCCCTTGAAAATAGCTATACCGTTGAGTGTATCTGGAGTGGAGCGATTTCATAAAGTTCACTGTACGGCGATCACTAGCCTTATGGTTATTAATCTTTAGAGTAAGCGATTCCCTCTTTTTGCCGGTTTTCTGCCCCGAAACAAGCTATGCTATCTCGGAAGATAGCGACACAGGATTCTCTCGTGTATTGTCTTTTTGAATAGTCCGTAGATGCCGACACCGAATAAGCCTAACAGAGAATTGGGTTCGGGAACGGGAGGCGGCGGAGTACAGACAGATTGATTATTACCCTGTCCCTCTACACAAGGATAATCTGCAACTTCTCCGCGAGAAATTTGGTTATCACCCTGAGAAAAAAATTCTCCAAAAGACTGAACATTAAGATTGACGGGATTCCAAGTTAAACGAAAGCGGCTGTAGGTTTTACTGGGATCGAATGGTAGAAAATAACGTTTTCTAAATAGATTGGGAAAGTTAGTATCTGGAATGACCTCGGGATCGCTAGGAATCAATCCCGGTGCCAGTCGGAGTAAATCATCGATCAACAGTGCGCCATTAAACCAAGCTCTGAGTTGATAGTCGCTCGCTTCTGGCCGATTTGGGTCATAGAGTCGATTGATATTAAAAGTCACATCGGCCCAAAAACCGGTTGCCGAAGAACCCCCGAACACCACGCCATCTTCATCGTCGATATCTTTCTGCACGGAAAACCCGTCCAGATCGCTTAGATCATCTCTGGAAGCATTTGGATCGGGCTGTCCATCGATCTCATCGTCTTTATAAATACCGAGTCGCTGCAATTCAGATTCTAGGTAGCGGGCTCCGTCATCTTTTCGTAAAGTTCTATAAACAAATTTATGGTCGCCGTAATCGGGAACCCAAACCGCTAAAGCACTGGTGTCGTCCCCATCGATCACATCTACCACCCCGAAGGATATATCATAGGTTCCTGGCGCGAAATCACGGATGATCCGACCAGAATTTTCCTTGAGAAAAGGTGCAATAATCGCATCATTGAAAGTTGTAGTGGAGTTAACCAGTTTCGCATCAGTGCTACTGCTCAAGACGATAAATTCGGGATTCAAGGGATCGTTAGTATTGCGAATTAAAGCAAAAGCATAGTCTGGTTTTAAATTAGCTGGAATTACTCCTTCATTGGTAAAAAATGTCCAGCCGAAAGTATATTTAATCTTGTCGGAAAAGACCAGACGTTGGGTGATAGCAGAGCCTTCAATCGCCTCTATAAAGTTATCTATATCGGGGCTTAAAAAACCGTCGGACAGTCCTAAAGCCGATTCCAAATTAAAAGCGGGAATGGACGAATTACCCAAGTTAGAACCAATAAAGTTACCGGATAAATTGTAGATATTGCCTACCTGATTGCCGAGGGCGCTATCTTCATTTTGTTGGGCGTTGTTAGAAAGAAAAAGACCACCTCCATCTCTATACTTAACAGTTCCATTCAGTTGCTGGCTCGGAATTGTATCACCTAAAAGCATTAAAGCTTGTGCGGGACTACTCAACAGGGAAAGAGAGAAAATCCAGAAACCAGAAACAATGCAGTTAGTGGCTAAAATTCGTGAAAAAGTCGGCATTTCGTCTGGGTCTATAATGTTTAGATGTCATTATAAACCCCTTTTCAGCAATGGGGTGATCGATCGCGCTACCGCCAAGAAACATTCGTGTCAAGATTTAATGACATCAATGATGACCTCTGAAGGTTTGTCAATTATCGATCGAGTAAATGCACACCGCTAGATAACCACAAAGTTACTAGATTGGTTTAAGGCAGCAACCGTCATGTTATCAAAGGTGATAAAAGGTCGAGGACGCTGAATACCCGAACCATCTTGGTCGAGAAGTAAGATTACATCATCCGTTTTGAGACCAAAACTGAGATAACCATTGCTGATCGCATGGTTATAACTAGAGATGCTGATAGTTAAGCTTCTGAAGATTTCTGTCAAAACAACCTGATCGATTCCTACTTGAAAGTCCATGATCATGTCGCCAGTATCCCGTATGGTGGTATAGGCAAAGCGATCGCTTCCTGCGCCTCCCGTAAGGGTATCTGCGGCATCGTTGCCCACCAGAAGGTCATCTCCACTGCCACCATTTAAGATATCCCGTCCATTATTACCAAAAAGGGTATCGTTGCCATCGTCTCCGTAGAGGATATCGTCGCCTAAACCTCCATCCACATAATCCATCCCCGTCCCACCAGAGAGATAATCGTTGAGTTCTTGTCCATAGAGAAAGTCATCTCCTGTGCCACCACTTAAAAAATCATTGTCAAAACCTCCAAGTAGAAGATCATTACCATCTCCCCCGTCTAAAGTATCCCCTCCTTCTTCACCTACTAGGTAGTCAGCATCTAAACCCCCTTTCAGCAGATCGTCTCCTAAACCGCCGTAGATATTGTCATTACCTTCATTGCCTTCTAAAGCGTCATTTCCTTCATTGCCATTGAGTAAATCATGGCCTAACCCCCCGATAAGGGTATCATTGCCCATTTCACCCCAAAGGGCATCAATTCCCTCTCCACCATCGAGAATATCATTTCCCAAGCCTCCGTAGAGACTGTCATGGTCTGCCTCTCCAAATAAGAAATCATCTCCTTCTTCTCCATAGAGAGAATCATTCCCATTGCCGCCGTAAAGGGAATCATTTCTATTCAGTGTGACAGGTGCATCGATTTCAATAATGCCTCTTAGTGGCAATGATAATGGCGGGTCGTCTTTAGTAGTAAAACCGTCTTTCGGGAGATCACCCCATTGACCGTCGCTTAGTTGGAGATACCCGTAATCCTCCGTATCTTGGAGATGATCGGGTTGGCCTTGATCCCAGTTGGTGTAGGTCACTTTTTCCCCGTTAATCCACTGGAATTTTCCCTCTGTATCTTTGTCAGTTAATCCTATCCATAAACTTTCATTTCCATTCGGATATGATTCTAGTAAAATTGATAAATTATGACTCAGAAATTGATTCTCATCTATGCTATTAATAGTGACCAGATACCCTTGAAATTTTGTCGCTATTAATTGAGCGCGTTCCCAATTAGTGGATGGACTCAATAAATATTTATGACCGAGATAGAATAAAGCTTTATCATCACCATATAGTTTATCATCACCATCACCCCCGACTAGCCAATCATTACCGATTTCTCCCGCAAGTAAATCGTTTCCTTCGCCACCATTGAGACTATCGTTAGCAGATTGATTGGCGAAATTAAGATAAGGATCGCCACTATCTCCAAGAAGCAGATCTTCATCTACATTGCCCTCAATAAGATCATTGCCAAAACCTCCAAAACAAGTATCATTACCTTTGCCGCCTAAGAGATGATCATCACCATCTTCTCCATATAAGATATCGTGATCATAGGTGTTTAAAATGATTAGATCATCCCCCGGATTACCTTGAATTAGATCATTGCCCGCACCCCCTAAAAAGATATTATCTTGTCCATCGCCAATTAAGGTATCATCCCAAGCAGAGCCATTAAATTGTTCAATGGCATTGAAAACATCTCCAACTGCATCTCCACTATTATTTTGAGGATTAAAAAGATTTAGAGTAACGCCTACTTTTGCGGTTTCATAGCTAACAATATCAATAATACATTCTCCCGCGGAACAGTTAGTATCTTCATTGCCGCCGTCGAGAGTATCCGCTCCCGCTCCTCCTACTAAGAAATCGGCTCCTTTACCACCATTTAAATTATCGTTGCCACTACCACTATAAAGTTCATCTGCTCCTTCACCACCCTGCAATTCTGCTGGAATTAATAAGTCTCGGTTGAGCTTGATTACATCATCTTCCTTGCCGCCATCACCAATAACTTTTGTAACGTCACGATATTCTTGCTTGAGATAAAATCCAGTCACGGTGACAGCTTGACTATTTTCTGGCTCCGCAAAATCAATAGTATAAAATTCAGCTATATCAGTAGTATAACCGGGGGTCATTCTCATTGCCGCATCGGGACCAATATTTAATCTTAAGTTTTGAGTTCCATCTATTTTGGTCGCCAAAGCAGGGGGTGTTGGCGATTTGTCAAGATCGAAGTCAATTAGTGTTTCCGAAAGAAATTGTTTGCTCCACAATGTCCAACAACGTTTGCTAAAAAAATAATTGATACAAGCTCTGACATAAGCACTTAATTCGGCTTTAATTTTTCCATTGGCATCAAACCAATCGACTAAATTTGAATTATCCAGTAACTCATCAAAACGAACTTTTCCATCTGAATTAGTATCTTTAATATCTAAATCAATAGTTCCTAATAACCCTCCACGCACTCCCGCACCCACCGAAGCTAACCCCAAATTTATACCTGTTTCCCCATAGGCATGGATGCCAAAATCTAGTTCAACTTCTGGGGTATTGCCATCATTGATATAAAATCCGTCTTGCCAGCTATTTTGAGGACTAAATCCCGTACTATCAAATCCAAAGTCAAAATTAAGACCAGCTTTTAATGAGCCTTCCATTCCCAAAGTTAAAAAGACTAAGGTAACTTCAAAAATAGAAATATTGGGAATGTTAATTGCTAGTTGTGGGGCATCATAGGTTACTATATCTATTCCCTTTTTACCTAAGATTAAATGAAAAGCATTAACTGGTTTTTGAAAAATTGGAAATTCTAATCCTTTGCCATCGATAACTTCAAAAAATTCTTTGGTCTTAGCCTCGTTATTCAATTGATCGATAAACCCTAGTTCTGTTTTAGTTATCTCAAGATTACTCTCGCTTAGATCAAAATCTACCCGACGCGGATCTGTTTCTATTATTTTAAAACTACCTAATTTTATTTCTGAATTACTGTCACTAGGAATGGATTTAATTATAGAATCAATATCATTGACTGCTTCCAAAAATTCTATATCGCTACTATTAATATATTTCAAACGTTTAGCTACATCTAACAAGGTAAAAGGAGCAATAACCTTGAGATCGATCGGTTTATTTAAAATATCCGTTACTGGTTTAATAATTTTAATTATCGAACCTATTGGCTCTTTAATATCAGACAAAAACTTTCCAAAAAAGTAACCCAGAAAGCTACCTAATTTTATTTGAACATCGTTGAACTCAAGTTTTTTTATTTCTCCAAAATCTTGCAAACTTTCCTCAATATCGTCTTGATTAAATGTCCAGTTTAAATTAAAATCTGTACTAAGAGATGGCAGATAATTACTAGAATCAAGTTTAGTTGTGAAACCTAAATTAATATCTGCTTCTCCAGATGCTTTCACATCAAATGTTGGAGTTTCATCAACCTGAAAACGCCAAAAATTGTCAGATTCCTGCACATCTAATACAATATCTATACCGATATTACTATTTTTATCACTAACATCAACATCGAAAAATCCTAATTCTCCTGTAGCATCCAAATCAGGCAAAGATAGATTAGTTGTTAACTTCAGATCGTCTGGTGCTAAAGTATTAAAATATAAGCCAGTATTATCTTGTCCAAAATTGAGATTAAGTTCATAAACTAGATCAACTTTAGCAGAGCCATTATTAACCTTTAATCCCAAATTTGGTAAGCCAATGTCGGTGGATATATTAGTATCAAAAGACTCTAAGTTTTCGCCAAGTTTAAACTTAAAATTACAGTCGTCTGCCGCCAATTTTACTGTGATATCATCTACCGTTATTTGATGATCGCCATTATTATTCCTTAACAGTTTTAAGCCATTAGGTCCCAACTGATCAAAGAGAAATTGCCGAACAGCATCCTCTCCTTTATCTTCTAGTTTATTCAAAACTTTTGTGAGCTTATCTGTTTTTAATTCGTTTAACTTTTTGATAATTTTTTCACCGATTACACTGAGTTTATCACTACCAATAAGAGGTAAAGTTGCCTGACTATTAATAATATTATTTTGAACGCTCTCTATTATTTGATCTATGATTTTACCTACAATAGTCGTTACCCAATCGCGCAATGGTTGAGTGGACTGTTCAACTTGAATATTTTGATCTGCTAAAGTAATCGTATTACTATCATCTTCAACTTTCAAACTTGCCATTTCTTGCGGACTCAGTTTGATTCCCCGCAATAAAGCACTGAAAATAGCTCCCTCATCACCTGAAGCATCTTGACTATTAATCTGAGCATCAACAAAATGACCTACTTCTTCTAAAATAACCTCGACAATCTTTTCCGGACGCTCCCAATTCTGCTGTAGATATTCTTCTGATAGATAAATTGTATTATTTGCTTCCGCAAACGCTCCGTTAGCTCCTTTTAATTCTCCCGATGAAAGCAGCTCTATTCTGGGCAATTGATGAAAATCTGAATTTTGCCACTCTTGTTGTAAACTGAATAATTTTTCTTGATTAAAGTTCTGCCCAAAAACTTCTGTACTTTGTCGATAAAAATCTGAAGAATTGGCAAAGTCTTCTAAGTAATTAGCGAACAACAGATCCTTAAATATTTCTGAAAAGTTAAGATGATTTAGCTTCAACAAGACATTATTTCTAATAACAGTAGACATCTTAGCCTCCTTCCCTTTCCTAGTTAAACTTCTTTCTAGGATATTTGTCCAAAACTAACTCGGATTTTTGACTTAACTAAATAGGGTCTGGTGAAAAAGTTTTTCCTGGGGGTAGGGTGTGGGGTGTGGGGTGTGGGGTGTGGGGTTTTACTCATTATTCATGTGGTCAATTACCTAATTTTCAGGAAAAAAGTCCAGGGATTTTCCCCCCAATCACTCCAAAGGTCGGCACTTTTTGAGGCAAAAAAAGTCTAAAAGCGTTATCCAACAAGGTTTTTAGATTTATTCAGCAAACCCT
>NZ_JAPZRB010000642.1:0-1358 GCF_027531105.1 Microcystis sp. LE18-22.4A | reverse complement strand
GAAATTAAACAAAAATATGATAGCGGACGAGAATTATTTCAAGATTTGACAAGGGAAGATTTAAAGTTAACCGATTTTGAAAAAGCGGTGCGTTTTTTTATCTTAAATCGGATTACTTTTTCGGGAACAGTGGATTCGGGGGGGTATTCTCAAGCAGCTTTTAACAGTAGATTTACTGATTCATCAATTGCCAGATTAACCCAAATTGCGCCGTTATTAGCATCGGTAAAAATTACTAACCAAGACTACGAAGAATTATTATTTCAAGAGGGAAAAGAAGTTTTTATCTTCCTCGATCCCCCCTACTATAGTGCCACAAAATCCCGTTTGTACGGCGTAAGAGGGAATTTACATACCAGCTTCGATCATCAACGCTTTGCCGATAATATGCGTCAATGTCAGGCTAAATGGTTAATTACCTACGATGATTGTCCAGAGATACGAAAACTCTTTGATTTTGCCCATATTATCGAGTGTAATCTTCAGTATGGCATGAATAATTATAAACAAGGAGCGGCGGCATCTGGTAGAGAATTAATGATCAAAAATTATTAGTGCGATGCCGAAGGCACTGGGTAGCAGTAAGCTAATCTTATATGTTGGGTTGACGACTGTACTTCATCCTATTAATTTAACCATTGGTGCAAATCTTCCAAATCCGAAAAATCCAATAAAGCAAGAGCTAAATTATCTAATTGATTAGGATTTAACTGTTTAATTTTTTGTTCTACCTTTAAAGGAATAGAACCTAGTTTTAAATTTAGCTGACGCAAAATTAGGCTTTTTTTAGCGGATAATCCTCCTTCCTCTCTGCCTTCCTCTAAAGCTTCTTGATAAACCTTAGTTTCTCTTAAATCACTTAGGTAATGATTTGGTAGTAGTGGCGTAGCCCTCTTGCTTACCTGGTATGAATTGTGTAAAATATTTATGAATAAAAATAATTGGAACCCGCTCAGTCTTTAAACCTCTAGCTTGATCATGACTTTTCTGATAAATATCTTTTTCTGGCTCCTGTCTGGCTTACTCAAATATCAGTCTAGCACCGAACAAAATCCCCCCTTCACCTCTATTCCCCTGTCCTAATTGTGGTTCTCACCATAGGATTAAGAATGGTTCTATTCATAATGGAAAACCCAAACGTCAAGGTAAAGAGTGTGGTCGTCAGTTTGTGATCAATCCCACTAATAAAACCGTCTCTGACGAAACCAAACAATTAATTGATCAACTCTTGCTCGAACGAATTTCCTTACGAGGAATTGCTAGAGTAACAGGGGTAAGTTGGTCATGGTTACAAAACTATGTCAACAATAAACTGGCGGCTGTCCCGCGTCAAATAAAGGTTTCGGACAAACCAAAAG
>NZ_JAPZRB010000290.1:0-3733 GCF_027531105.1 Microcystis sp. LE18-22.4A | reverse complement strand
AACGTTGAATGGTTGCTTGACTTAATGGTAATTCTTCAGGAGCAATGTTATCAATTTCATCTACTCCCCAAAGTGGGTAACTTCCATAATCTGCCCAAAGTTTGATTCTGATTGCCATAACTATCATTCCTGAATAAGTTTATTAATTAATCGAGCCGTAGGTTGGGTTGAGCTATCATTATTGCTCAGGTATTACCAATCGGCTCAAAAGGCGAAACCCAACAAACATTGTGAAAATATTCCAGGAAGTTGTTGGGTTTCCTTGCGTCAACCCAACCTACGAGTCTTTATTCAGTGAACAGTTAACAGTTAACCGAGGTAATATATTACCTCCATTCAACTGAGAAATTAGAACCTACTAATCGCAGATAAACGATTCTTCCGGGCAAATTTCCTTTAAAGAGAATTTTTCCGTTAATGGCGACTCTAGAAGGCATATCCCTAAATAGTAGTGCCCCCCCTGGACCTATTGCTCCAATAATGCCCTGCGATCCCTTCAATTGCTTGCCAGTAGAATCAATGATGATAGAGTCTTGGGGAGAAAAATAAAGATCTCTGACTTCCCCTAAGTTTGCAACCATAAAAGTACAAACTACAGAATTATTGTCTTTATTACAATTCTGAATCTCGAAAGCAAAACCATTGCTTACAACTCTCAAATTACGGGCTTGAGCAATATCATCGTGATTCTGATAGAAGTTAGAACATAAAGCTGTAGTTAAGGCTAAAATTGGTAGCCATCTGAAAAATCCTTTTTTCATCACCATTCGCTACTCAGTACATAAGTGTTCGCCCCCTCGCAGCTAGGTGAAGCAACAACCCAACCCAAGACCAAAGGGAGATAGCAGAAGGATACACACTCCCCCCCCCACAAATGTATCAAAAGCTACAATTTAATAAATCTTTATATTTCTCTCCCTAGCTTAGGGGTTGACAGAGCAGGGAGTCTCAGGTGTTTTCCGCTGTTTTACTGCTTCTCAGACGAACTATCGTCTTCCTTGAGTTATTGTGGCGCGGTCTGTCGGATTCGTCTTTGCGTTCATCTCTGTCTCGAAGTTGTTGAAGCGGATTGGCTCTGTTATTCTTTGTGTGATAAGTTTAACTTATATAGTGGTGATCGATCTCTGTGTCCTTTGTGTCTCTGTGGTTAGTTCCACTCACTGCCCCAAGACTGTATCTCAGAATACATTTTACCCACCAAACCTAAGAGAGCTGCGGATTCTCTATTTTGTTATAATTAGTGTCATTCGTTCGGTTTTAGCAGGGAAAAATATTCCGACACTTGCACAACTCTGACAATTTTAAGTACCTAAGCAAAATTAATTACACATATCTAACCACCTCTTGCATGAGTGCCCATCTTCACTAGGAAATTTATTTGGCACGACTACTTATTGAATGAAGATGTAAGATAATGCACAACCAATGACTGGCGATATGGAATCACTACAATCCAAATGAAATGGCATCACTAAAATATTGAAATGTTTTCTTAAACTGATTATTATATGAAGGAGATTGTTTTTTATCGTACCCAGTCAGGAGCCAGCCCCGTTGAAGATTTTTTAAATTCTCTGTCTGGAAAACAAGCTCAAAAAGTGTTGTGGGTGTTACGCTTAATTCAGGAGTTAGATTCTGTTCCGAGTCAATACCTGAAAAAATTAGTCAATACTGATGATATTTGGGAAGTGAGGGTTCAGATTGGCAATAATATATTCCGTCTGCTGGGCTTTTTTGGAGAAAGTGATTTAATTATTTTAACGAACGGATTTGCCAAAAAGACTCAAAAAACACCATCTCAAGAGATTTATTTGGCAGAGCAACGAAAACGAGACTACTTAAACAGGAGATTCGACGATGAGTGATGTAGAACAATATATTAACAGGAGAAAACAAACTGACAGTCAATTTTGCCAAGGCTTCGAGTCTGGTTATCTCAGTTTCAAGCTGGGAGTTATCTTAGCACAGGCAAGAGAAGAAGCTGGACTGACTCAGGAAGAATTAGCGCGTAAGTTAAATTGGGATAAAGCAACAGTTTTCAACCTAGAAGAGAATGTGGAATCTGTCGGTATTTCTACTTTAGAAAAATACGTCAAAGCTTTAGGAAAGGAACTTGTTGTGGAAATAAGATAGCGGCTTCTGTGGGTTGTCGATTCAGAAAATCCCGTCCCGCACCAACTAGCTGATAGACTGGGGATAAGCTGTGCTGAATTTAAACTGCGTATTGGAATTTTTAGTACAAATGCTCGAACTTTCTCTCCCTGCTCCCTTCTCCCTTGCAGTCTTAACGAGCAATTCAGATAGTCAACAGCTTAATATCCCTCCGGCCAATCAGTTCATCTCCCTGAATCGGTGGAACTGTTGGCTTTTCTAGGTTTGGCTAAGGAACAGCCCAACCCAACACCAAAGCTGTACGACAATAGAGTACACACAAAACTAAACTAAGCTGTAGCCTGAGCTACAATTTTATAAATCTTTACATTCTCCTCCCTTCGGATTTTGGGGTTTTTGGGGAGTTCAAGAGCTTGAAATTGTACAATAAGGTCGTACAAGTATCCCCTAAAAATCATGTTAAGCAAAGAAACCACCTACTCTCAGGCGAGAATGAATTTAGCGAGTCTCTTAGATCAGGTGTGTGACGAATCTCAAATTATCGTCATTAAGCGTCGCAATCAGAAAAATGTGGCCTTAATTGCTGAAGATGAGCTTTCCAGTTTATTAGAGTGTGTTTATTTATTGCGCTCGCCAGAAAATGCCCAACGCTTATTTCGCTCTTTAGCATGGACCCACACAGAAGATGCAACTCCTCAAACATTAGCTGAATTGAAAGAGGAGTTAGGAATTGAGTCCTAAAAGAGAAAATAAGCCAGATAAACCTCAAAACAATCCTATTCATCGTTATTTGCCCGTTTTTAGTCCTGATTTCAAAGCAGATTTAGCTTGGTGGTATCGGAACGAACCGAAAAAAGGCGATAAAATCTTAGACTTAGTAGCAGATATTTTGGATGGCGATCCGTTTACAGGATTGGGTAAACCCGAACCTCTTAAGTATATTGCTGCCGACACTTGGTCACGACGGATCGATTTAGAGCATCGTTTGATTTATAAAGTCACAGGAAATAAGGTTTATTTTTTACAAGCTCGTTATCATTATCAATCAGGCTAAACTCAGACAAACCCATCAAGAAACTTTACAGGAGAAAGGGGACAAAGAACGTATTTTGTCGGTTCTTTTTCGATGGATTGAGAAGGTTTTAGTTGGCAACTGATAATAAAGCTTCTTCTATTGGCTTTGGTAACTCAATAGCATGAAACCGATTCACAGAAAAAGCGTAATCCTCACCACTTTCATCAATAACCCGAATTAGACTGTTGATTTCTGCTGTCTCATCAGGGATAACGCGGTATATTTTGCCAACTTCTAGTGAAGCTTCGTAGCCTTCATTATTGAGACAAACTGCGAACTTATTTGTTGGAGATGACTCTATTTTCATGGTCAATCTAGAAACGGTAGCTTGAGCTTAAATTCTTTTTTGCCGATGCCATGAGCTTCCTACCAATGGACTTCAGCTAACCTTACTATACCATTGGCAAGCTGAACTTGGGCTATGCCCTTTAATTTTCTCCATTTACCTTTGCCATACTGTTTTTGCAACCGTTCCCGATTACGAATTCCTGTTCCTGTGGCAATAATCTCGATATTCGTGATATCGCTGATAATCTCAAAGTCCAC
>NZ_JAPZRB010000196.1:0-13115 GCF_027531105.1 Microcystis sp. LE18-22.4A | reverse complement strand
GCAGGGCTTGCGGTGTCAGTCTGTAGAGCGACCATAAGACCAGAACAGAGTAAATCTGTTAAGGCAGGTGCGAAAAATCCTTCGGGAAAGAAGCAGAAACCCAAATCGTGAGGTTTGGGAATCGCCGTCCGTTTACGGCGGTGAGGATGTCAAAGCAGGAATAGTTTTTTTGTACGCTAAAAAATAATAGCAAGAATTCCCCTGTGGAAAATCTGTGGAAAACCAGAGCTTTTTTCGATCGCTCTTTCTGGGCTAAAATCTATCAATAGCAATAACTTCGCCCATTGCTAGGTTTTTACTGCAATTCTGAAAAGATTGTGGAAAAATTGTCAAAAGTGAAATTTTTGCCCTTTCTCAGCCAATTCTATAAGCTGTTAACCATCAAGCTATAAGTCAAGAAGAGCGAGACTTGAGCCGACCAGCGCTCTTCCTAGGGAAAAATTGCGTCAAATGTAGGCCAGTGATCTTTAAAATGGAACAAGCAGCA
Organism: Microcystis sp. LE18-22.4A; assembly: GCF_027531105.1. NCBI lineage: Bacteria > Bacillati > Cyanobacteriota > Cyanophyceae > Chroococcales > Microcystaceae > Microcystis > Microcystis sp. LE18-22.4A. The sequence continues at coordinate 12,628 of NZ_JAPZRB010000196.1, read as the reverse complement.
GGAAGTTAACAAAACAAAGCTCCGGGCATTCCCCGAAACCGATAGACTCAAATAGACAAGGAGACAGGATTGGTTAGCACATCTTCGTATCAAACAACAAAATCGAAAGAAATCTTTACAGCCGCTCAAAAATTAATGCCGGGGGGTGTAAGTTCCCCCGTGCGGGCCTTTAAATCCGTCGGTGGTCAACCCATCGTTTTTGAAAGCGTCAAAGGGGCCTATATTCGCGACGTGGACGGTAACGAATACATCGACTATGTGGGAACTTGGGGGCCGGCTATCTGTGGTCATGCCCATCCCGAAGTGATTGCCGCCCTACACGATGCCCTAGATAAAGGGACCAGTTTCGGGGCTCCCTGTGTCCAGGAAAATATTCTCGCTGAAATGGTGATTGATGCCGTTCCCAGCATTGAAATGGTGCGTTTTGTCAATTCCGGCACCGAAGCCTGTATGTCCGTCCTGCGCTTAATGCGGGCTTTTACCGGCCGGGATAAAATCATCAAATTCGAGGGCTGTTACCACGGTCACGCCGATATGTTCCTCGTTAAAGCCGGCTCTGGTGTAGCGACCCTGGGCCTACCCGACTCGCCGGGGGTTCCCAAAACCACCACTAACAACACTTTAACCGCCCCCTACAATGACCTGGAAGCGGTCAAAGCCCTCTTTGTCGAAAATCCCGACTCGATCGCCGGGGTGATTTTAGAGCCAGTGGTGGGTAATGCCGGCTTTATCGTGCCGGATGCGGGCTTTTTAGAAGGATTGCGGGAATTAACCAAGGAATACGGGTCCCTATTAATGTTTGATGAGGTAATGACCGGATTCCGCATCGCCTACGGTGGCGCTCAGGAAAAATTCGGCATCACCCCCGATTTAACCACCCTCGGCAAAGTTATCGGCGGTGGGCTGCCAGTGGGGGCCTACGGCGGTCGGGCCGATATTATGGCGATGGTGGCTCCGGCCGGCCCGATGTACCAAGCGGGAACCTTATCCGGCAACCCCCTGGCCATGACGGCGGGAATTAAAACCCTAGAGTTACTCCAGCGCCCCGGCACCTACGAATATCTCGATAAAGTGACCAAATCCTTAACTGAAGGGCTGCTGAAAGTGGCCAGAGATGCTGGTCATAGAGTTTTTGGAGGTCATATCAGTGCCATGTTCGGGATGTTTTTCACTGGCACCCCCGTGCATAACTATGAAGAGGCCAAAAAGGCCGATGTGGCTAAATTCGGTCGTTTTCACCGGGGAATGTTGGAAAGAGGCGTTTATCTAGCTCCTTCCCAGTTTGAAGCTGGTTTTACTTCTTTAGCTCACACAGAGGCCGATATCGAACGGACTTTGGCCGCCGCTAAAGAGGTTTTAGAAAGTTTATAGTTAATGCTGCTTCGGCCAGGAAAATTGATTGATAGAGTCCCAAGATTGATGAGTTGACATTTCCCCGCTTGCAAAAGACGGGGATTCTCAGGGGAAATTTGGCTAGAAACCCCGAACAATCGAGGGATTATTATCCCCAGCACTGTAAAACTTATCAGTCCCAGCACAGGCCGCCCCTTTTTAGTCAACCAGATCGATAAGATCAAGAGCAAGAGGTATCTAACTTGACAAAAATTACCTCGGTTTCGATAATCCTGAAACCGTCAACAAAATTGAGTGATAAATAGCTGGGCAAAAAATCAAGAAAAACAGCAAAAAAACGTAGTTCCCCCCTTGACAAATAGCCAAAACTAGGCATTAGTTAAATTTAATGATTTTTTAATAAAAACCGCCTTCTATCACCAGAAAAAGCGATCGGTAGATTTTTATCAGAGTAATGTAATCATCTTTACAACTATCGGGGATCAAAGGATGTTAGGGTGAAGGAGCGATGACAAACCCACTTTAAGATCACCCCAATTGCTATGGCACAGATTCTCGATCCCCTCCCCAACGGCAAGAAAAATAGTATTCTTTGTTGCTATGTCAATGCGACCAATCATATTCAAATTGTTCGCATCACCAATATTGCTAACTGGTATTTTGAAAGGGTGGTTTTCCCCGGGCAGCGTTTAGTATTTGAGACCCTAGCGGATGCTTTCTTAGAGATTCATACGGGGATGATGGCCAGTGCCATCCTTTCCGATAATATCCCCTGTGAACGCCTTTATATCAGCGATGGGGATGAGGATGACTCCGATGGTCAACTAGAGGGGGAAATATTTTATCCCCATTCCCTAGAGGAAAGTCAAGGGGCGAAAATTGACAATACCGTACCCTTCGGTTTAACTTTAGCTTCCGCCTAGCTAATAAACTAATCTGATAATTCCCCTCGCACGAGAATCACAGTGCAATTAACGGCACGGGCAATCGTCGAGGGGATATTGCCATTTAAGAACTGATTGAGCAAACTTTCCCTGGACGCACCCAAAAGCACCAAGGAACAATCCTCCGATTCTACTAGATGAATGACCGCCTCGGCCGGAGAGGCCGAACGAATCGGTAAAGGCACGACTGGCTGTGCGATCGCTTTTTGTAAAGATGCTTGTAAAACTTCCAAAGTGGACAGATCTGGCAGTAACTCCGTCGGAGAATAAATTTTACATAACCAAAGTTTGGGATGATCCGAAGACTCGGACAAAGACAGCAAACTAGGCAATAATGCTAAAGCTCGTTGAGCATTGGGACCTCCGGCAGTGGGAATCAGCCAAATCCTTTCCCGATTAAGATCGTTGGGAAAACAATCCTTTGTCCCCAATTTTACCAAGATGGTTTCACAGGGAGCCTCAGCGATCAAAGTATCGACTGAAAACCCGAAAATCGCCCCAGTAGTGGATTTTTCCCCCGTCCAACCCATAATTAATAAATTGCTGTGTCGTTCGCGAATCGTGGCTAAAATCCCGTCGGCGATATCCTGAGCCACAGAAATTTGTGTATGAACAGAGATATTCTGCCGTCGGGCTAATCTTTCCAGACGATGAAGTAATTTGCGTCCTTCCCGTGTATCTACCTTTACTTCCGCCGGAGAACTAAGACGAGGCACAGTAATCACATAGAGACAATCTATCTCATAATTGCGTTCACGGGCGATCGCAGCAGCAATTTTAAACAAAGCAGTAGCGGTGTCGGGATTGGCAATGGGTAACAAAATCCGGCCTATTCCCACGGCCGGGGAACGGGTTTGATAAACCACATAGGAAGGGGTACTGGGTTGGGGCAGTTGACAAACCCCTCCCAATTGATCAGCTTCCACCCGAATAATATCGGTGCGGGTGATGATCCCCACCAGTTTTTGACCATCGGTAACGGGTAAACGGGAAAGCTGATAGCGATTTAAGAGAAATAAAACATCGCTTAAAGCTGCCTGGGGGGCTACGGTAATCGGATTGGGAGTCATGATCTCCCGTAGGACTGTTTGACTGTTTTTCGATCGCCATTTATCCAGATCACTTTGGGTAAAAATCCCCAATAGTCGCCCCTGTTCCACCACGGGAAAACCGCGATGATGGGAACGGGACATAATTTTCACCACTTCCCCCAGGGGTAAATCCGCCGGCAGAATTTCCACCTGCGATTGCATCACATCCATAGCCGACAGATGGGCCAGCACATCATTAGCAGGGGTTTCCTCGTTGAGAATAATACCACTAGCGGAAAGTAAATGCTGATAGAGGGAACCGGGGTGAATGCTTTCGGCAGTGATATAAGAAACGGCACAGGTCAACATCAGGGGCAGCACAACATTAAAATTGTGATGCAGTTCAAAGACAATCACGATCGCCGTTACTGGAACCCTGACTACTCCCGTAAAAAAGGCCCCCATACCGGCTAAAGCATAACTAGGTTCGCTGCCGAAACCCATCATTTTCGTCTCGATTCCCCCCACCAGAAACCCCAAGCAGGAGCCCAACACCAAAGCGGGGGCGAGGAGTCCTCCCGGAGCGCCAGAACTATAGGAGATCATCGTCAGGAAAAAATAGACCACAAAAGCGAGGGCGGTATTCTGCCAACTTAATTCCCCTGCCAGCAAAAATTCCCGTAAACCCGTATTATCTCGAAAAAAGTCGGGTAAAAAGGCCACTACCGTTCCCGATAACCAGCTGACCAGACCGATGCGCCAAGCCAGAGATAACCGCCAACGCCGCTGCAGCTGGCTACAAAAAAGGATGCCTTGATTGAATAAAGCCCCCAATAAGCCCGCTAAAGCCCCTAAAAGGCAATAAATGGGGATTTCTTGGGCAGAGAAGCTAATATCGGCATATTCAGTGATCATTGAGGGGGTATTCTGCAGCATCATTGAAACCACGGCCCCGGTAAAGGAAGCCACAATCGCCGTTTCTAGGGTCATACTGGAGACATCGCGCATTAATTCCTCGATCACAAAGAGGACCCCAGCGATGGGAGTAGTAAAACCGGCCGCTAACCCCGCGGCTGCCCCGGCTGCGATCATCTGACGACGGTGATCAGGACTGGTGGGCAGCCAGACGCTTAACTGGGCCGCTAAGGCCGCCCCGATGTGTACCGTAGGGGCGCGACGACCAAGGGTTAAACCACCGCCAAGGATCAGGATCGCCCCGATCATTTTTACTAGGGCGACCCGCCAAGACAGGGGCAAAGGATATTTAGCTAAGGCCGCTTTTACTTGGGGAATACCACCCCCGGCGGCCGCGGGGGAGAAGTGTTCGACAATCCAACCGGCACTGTAACCGAGCAGAAAACCGCCGAGGGGCAAAACTAGGAAAGGAGAGGAATTGGCTACTAGATGCACCCGCCAACCACCTAACCAACCGATACCCAATTTCAGGATAATAGCGGCAAGGGCGGAGAGAATTCCGATTAAACAGGCTACCAGTAAAGCATAGCGACTATCGGTTGCGCTACGTCCGAAGTGTTGGGATTTAAACCACTGACGGAGGTTTTGGTGACGGGCAAAAAGTCCCATAATTATCAGGGAGAATCAAGGCAATGGCGGAGCGAGGATTTATTTAGGGTTCTGATTCCTCGTTTCTTTAATCATAGGCCGTTAAGTTCTGTCACCGTTCACCTTGTTGCTACCAGTGGCCCTAATAGTAGTTTTTCTATCGATGGGCTAGGATCAAAGGTTGTCCCTGTCTTTGAGCGGAGGGTATTTTAAAGTTTCAAGAGAAATATAATCAGATATAGTCAAGCATGGCAATATGTGGACAGGAAACTATCAGACTAGGCAAAAAAAACAGGAATAAGTTATCGAACGGCTTGGAGGTGGTGGAAACAAGGGAATTTAACAGGCTATCAATTGCCTTCTGGTACAATTATCATAACGGATGACAACCATTCAAAACCCGACTTGATAGCTGGCATTTATGCAAGAGTTTCCAGCGCCGAAAATAAAGACAATCTAGATAGACAAGCTGACCGATTAAAAGATTATGCTGTTGCTAGAGGTCACAAAATCTACAAAGTTGTCGAAGAAGTAGGCAGTGGGATAATCGCCAACAATTAGCCAAAATTCTAGTTGACCCCAATTATCGAAAAAATCGGGTCTAAAACCTCGTCTTTTAAGGCGAAAATTTTTGTAGCGGGGCATAAATCCCCGTTACAAAAACGGCCTGCTGCCCTCTGCCTCCTGCCTCCGTTAAGTTGGTTCAATAATTTTTATCCCTGCTCTAAATTCCCGCAGTGCTTGAGCATGATTTTCTGTATTAATACAACGCATCAATAAACCTACATCTAAACTCGGTAAAAGTTGCGATTTACTAACAGCTTCATATCCCTCATTTCCTAAACTATAAAACAATAACTCATCATTCGTCCAAAACCAAACTTCAGGAATTTGTAACCGTTTGTATGCTTCCAGTTTATTAATTCCTCCACTACTAACAACCACCTCAATCACTAAATCAGGATGTTTTCTATTTGCTCCCAATTCATAAGATTCATCACCTTCTTTTTTAACCTTTTCAAATTCATTTTCTAGGGTGACAGAACCAGTAGGAGTAAAATCTAATTCCAAAAATTCTAAATAAATTTCTACTAAAGAAGCAATACGTTTTTTGATAGTTTCCTGTTTTTTCCCTGGCATTTTTCTAATCTCCAAAACTCCATCTAAAAAAGATAACCTTAACCCTGGGCGCTCAATTAGCTGTTCAACAGCTTTAAATTCTCTCCAGGTTAAGTCACTAATTAAAATTGGTTCTGCTTCCCGTTCAATGAGTGTAGTTATCATAATTTAAACCCAAATTTAGAGAGTGAATTTTTATCAATATGATATCATCTAAAAATAGATTATCATAAAAACAGGACTTACGCAAAAAAGACCGAAAGTAGGGGTAATTCATGAATTACCCCTACGCAAGAATAAGGCGTTCAGCCACGTCTTGCGTAAGTCCTAAAAAAACATCATGCAAGCATACAAACTCAAAGGAAAAATTGATCAATCTGGTAACTTGCTGATTACCCAACCCCTGAATTTACCCCCCAGAAACGTGGAAATTGTAGTTTGGGCAGCCACAGATACCCTTGATCATACCACAACCCCAACCACTGAACCAGCACCAGAAACACCAAAAAGACCAACTAAAATCAAGGTTTTGCAAAACTGGTTTGAGAAAACCCAACCTGCACCTCCTGATTTTGATCCAGATCAAGCTAAATGGGAATATTTAAAGGAGAAACATAACCTGTGAAAATCTTGCTTGATACCAACATAATTATAGATAGTGTAAACTTAAAGAGTTCACCTATTACCAAAATTCTATGACTCGCTGGTTTAATATTGCCGGTCCCTGTAAAGACGATATCCACTATATGCTCTCTCCCACAGTACGATTACCAGATTTAGAGGAGCTAATTCAACAACGTAGTTATTTTGTCCTTCACGCACCACGACAAACAGGGAAAACCACAGCCATGTTATCCCTAGCAAAACAACTTACCGATAGAGGAAATTATGCCGCAGTCATGGTATCAGTGGAAGTAGGAAGTGCATTCAATCATGATCCCAGTGCAGCAGAATTAGCGATTTTAAGAGCTTGGTATAATACAATAAATATCCGCTTACCCAAAGAATTACAACCACCTGTTAAACAATGGCAACAGGAAGAACCAGGAAATAGAATTAATGATTTTTTAACAGGTTGGGCAAAATTTTTAAACCGACCTTTAGTATTATTTATAGATGAAATTGATTCTTTACAAGACCAAACATTAATATCAGTTTTACGACAGTTAAGAGATGGTTTTCCTAAACGTCCAGAAAATTTCCCGACCTCAGTAGGATTAATTGGTTTACGAGATGTGAGAGATTATAAAGTAGCATCTGGTGGTAGTGATAGATTAAATACATCTAGTCCTTTTAATATCAAAGTTGCTTCTCTGACTATGCGAAATTTTAATCTTGCAGAAGTGGTTGAATTATATCAACAACATACAGCAGCAACTGGACAAATTTTCACACCAGAAGCTATAGAAACAGCTTATGATTTAACCCAAGGACAACCTTGGTTAGTCAATGCTTTAGCTAAAGAAATTGTAGAAAAAATGGTAAAAGATAGAAGTATTGCTATTACCGAAGAAAACATTTTACAAGCTAAGGAAATATTAATTGCTCGTCAGGATACTCATTTAGATAGTTTAGCGGAAAAACTCAGAGAAAAACGAGTTAAAAACATTATTGAACCAATTTTAGCAGGGCAAACCTTACCGGATACCCTAGCAGATGATCGCCAATATTTAATAGATTTAGGATTATTACGACGTGATCCGATGGGGGGATTAGTTATTTCTAACCCTATTTATCGTGAAGTTATTCCCCGTGTTTTAGTACAAGGAACTCAGGACAGTTTACCTTTAATTAGTCCTAGTTGGTTGACGGCAAAAGGTGAATTAAATATAGATGCTTTATTAACAGCATTTCTCAAGTTTTGGCGACAACAGGTCGAACCATTATTAAGTAGCGCTGCTTACCATGAAATCGCCCCACATATTGTATTAATGGCTTTTTTACATCGTGTGGTTAATGGTGGGGGAGTTTTAGAAAGGGAATATGCAATTGGTAGTGATAGAATGGATTTATGTCTGAGTTATAAAGATGTAATTTTAGGGATTGAATTAAAAGTATGGCGGGATAAAAAACGCGATCCGCAAGCTGATGGGATCGAACAATTAGAGTCTTATTTAGGGCGTTTGGGTTTAGATTTTGGTTGGTTATTTATCTTTGATAGGCGGAAAAATGCTTTACCAATGGAGGAAAGATTATCCACTGAAGTTGTGGTGACAGAAAATCAATATAGAATTACTGTGATTAGGGCATGAGTTTTATATTTTTTGTTTGACGCAGAGGCGCTACAGTCGCAGAGAGGAGAACGGAAAGAGGGATTTTTGCAGATTGTTTTTCTCTGTATCCTTGAAAATTGTAGAGTAAACAAAGACTAAGGACAACTTTTAGGGATTAGGGAAAAAGACGATTTTTCCCAGAATGCCTAGTATTCCTGTCACCAAAATTCCGACAATGCCAAGAAACCCATTAGTAGTAATATTCACCCGTGCATTCAGGTCGTCAATACGCTTTTCTATTTCCATAACTTTAGAATCTAGGGCTTTAATATCCCCTCTTATTTCTGATTGTCCTATCTCTAGCTTATTAACATCTCTTTGTAAAGAGTCGATTTTTCCCTCAATCCTTGTCAGGACTGCTTCTAGGGAATAAGTTACGGTTTCGTTAGACATTTTGCTAAACTCCTACTTTTGCTGATTTTTTCTCTAATCGACAAGGCATCAAAATTGCCGATATGCACGACTAAGGATAACTTTTAGGGATTAGGAAAAAAGACGATTTTTCCCAGAATACCTAGTATTCCTGTCACCAAAATTCCGACAATGCCAAGAAACCCATTATTGCTAATATTCACCCGTACATTCAGGTCGTCAATACGCTTTTCTATTTCCATAACTTTAGAATCTAGGGCTTTAATATCCCCTCTTATTTCTGATTGTCCTATCTCTAGCTTAGTGAGACGCTCATTAACATCTCTTTGTAAAGAGTCGATTTTTCCCTCAATCCTTGTCAGGACAGTTTCAAGGGAATAAGTTACGGTTTCGTTAGACATTGTGCTAAACTCCTACTTTTGATAACTTTAATTAGGGCTTGCTGAAAAAATAAGAGGTTCTTCGTTACTTGGTATGGTTCCATAGGGGGGCATAAATCGACTAAATCCTTATCTGGCAAGAGACTTAATTGATTAGTTCGCTCTAGATAAAAAACAATTGACAAAAATCGCTAAATGCCTTTCTATATAAGGGTTCCATCCCTTATAACCCCCGTCCATTGCATAACAATTACCGAAGAGCCAAATAAGATAGGAAAAATTTATGATGCTAAGGGCAACTTCTAGGGGTTGCCAATAAATCCAAAAAGTTTAGCTGCTCCTCCTAAAATAGCAACAACAAGGGCGATCAAAATGCCTCGATTAGTAAACTCTTGATAGGCAACTCTAGCGGTCAATCCGTCAATTTTTGTGCTTAGTCGCTCATCTAAAGCTTTAATTTCTCCTTTAAGTTCTGCCTGTCCGATTTCTAATTTTGTCAGACGTTGCTCGATTCTATCAGCTTTGTGGTTGACTTCCTTGATGCTGTCTTTGATTTCCTTGAGGACCGTTTCAAGGGAATAAGTTACGGTTTCGTTAGACATTTGCTAAACTCCCAGAGTTATCCTGCCGCTATCTTAATTATTAATCTTTTTTCTAGTTTAAGATGGCTTACGGTTCACTGCCACGATTGCGCCAGACTTGCCAACCGACGTAACCGAGGAGGAGAGTTGCACCAAAGGCAAAACCCCAACCACTGGGAACATTGGAGAAACCGAGGGCTAAACTGCCCACCCAGAGAGTTAGGGCGTAGATAAATAATACTGTCAGACGGTGAGAGATACCCGCTTTTAGTAAACGATGGTGTAAATGACGTTTATCAGCCACAAAAGGGGATTTTCCGCGTTTGAGACGGGAAATAATCACCGTTGACATATCGAGGAGAGGAACCGCGAGGATGAGATAGGGCAATAGGACGGCGGTAACGGCAACAGTAGTCACAGCAGTGGTTTTAGCCAATCCAATCACCGCCACACCCGCAAGGGTAAAACCCATAAAATAGGCCCCACCATCCCCCATAAAAATTTGAGCGGGGTTAAAATTGTAACGCAGAAAACCCAAGGCCCCACCCGCTAAAGCGGCGGCGATAATAGCGGCGGCCGGTTGTCCCATCACCAAAGTTACAATCAAAATAACCACGGCAGATATACCCGAAACCCCCGCCGCTAATCCATCTAAACCGTCAATCCAGTTAATTGCGTTAGCCATCCCCACTAACCAGAGGAGAGTAATCGGTAAACTTAGCCAATGAATTTGTAATAAATCGCCGAAGGGAATAGAGAGGAAATCGATCCTCACCCCGGCTTGCCAAGCTAGAAAAGCGACGCTAAACTGCATTACCAGACGATTGAGGGGCGAAAGATTAAAAAGATCATCCGCTAGACCGATGAGGAAAAAGCCCAAACCGCCTAGGGTTACGCCCCAGACTTCCCATTCTCGATCGCTGTTTAAACCGGCAAACCCTCCCAACCACCAAACGATCAGGAGGGCAGTTAAAGCGCCGACAAAAATCGAAACTCCCCCCAGTCGAACCATAGGCCTTTCATGGACCTTCCTTTCGTTGGGTTTATCGACGTAACCGCTTTTCAGTCCGACGGTTCTGACGAGGGGGGTACTCCAAAGTACCACGGTATGGGCGATCAGAAAAGCAATTAGATAGTATAAATCTCCAGACATGGGAATTGGGGGGCGATTTAATTCACAATTGGCAACTGACAGGCAATCGCCAATTATGAGTTTTTATTATCTCTCGTTTTAGGCCAAGGCGGGGACGGAAATATGGAGATGGGGATAGAGGGGGAAGCTTTCACAGAGTTTCGCTACCCGTTGACGGCAAGTAGTTCTCAGGGCTTCATCACCTGGATTAAGGAGAATATCAGCGATAATGTTGCCAATCTCGATAAATTCCGTTTCTCCTAGTCCTCTGGTGGTCATAGCCGGGGAACCCAAGCGCAGACCACTGGTGACAAAGGGAGACTCGGGATCGAAGGGAACAGTGTTTTTATTAGCGGTAATATTGATAGTACTCACCAAGCGATCGGCTTCTTTCCCGGTCATGCCCACGGATCTTAAATCGAGTAACATCAAGTGATTATCCGTACCATCGGTGACAATTTTAATCCCTCTAGCTTTCAACTGACCTGCCAAAGCTTGGGCATTAGCGATTACTTGTCCCGAATAGATTTTAAACTCTGGTTTCAGGGCCTCCCCAAAAGCCACCGCTTTCGCCGCGACCACGTGTTCTAGGGGCCCGCCTTGGGTACCGGGGAAGACGGATTTATCGAATTTTTTGCCTAATTCCTCGTCTTTGGTCATAATTAAACCACCCCTAGGACCGCGCAGGGTTTTGTGAGTGGTGGTAGTTACCACATCACAGTGGGGTAGGGGGTTAGGATGATGACCGGTGGCCACTAAACCGGCAATATGGGCGATATCTGCCATCAGGTAGGCCCCCACTTCGTCAGCGATGGCGCGGAATTTCTCGAAATCAATCCGGCGCGAGTAGGCAGAATAACCGCAGATAATTAGTTTGGGTTTTTCCTTACGGGCGATGTCAAGGATGAGATCGTAGTCAAGGCGTTCGCTTTCGGGACTTACTCCATACTGTACTACTCGGAACCATTTTCCGGAAACGTTAACGGGGGAACCGTGGGTAAGATGACCCCCGTGGGAGAGATCCATGCCCATAATCGTATCGCCGGGCTGCAAGAGGGTCAGGAAAACGGCGAAATTAGCTTGGGCACCGGAGTGGGGTTGTACGTTAGCGTGGTTTGCCCCAAATAGTCGTTTAACCCGATCGATCGCTAATTGTTCTGCTTCATCAATGTATTCGCAACCGCCATAGTAGCGTTTTTTTGGCAGTCCTTCCGCGTATTTGTTGGTTAAAACCGAACCCTGGGCGGCCATGACGGCAGCGGAGGTAAAGTTTTCACTAGCGATTAATTCTAGGTGATCTCTTTGACGTTGCAGTTCTTTTTGCAGAATCCCTGCGATCGCTGGATCCGTCAGGGATAGTATATCTAAGTTCGTATCAGTCACGGTTACTCGATCCTTTTTTTAACAATTTACCTGTAATCATTGGGTCACTTTCTCCATTTTGGCACAATCTCTAATCTTCCGACACACCAGGGAGCTTAATTGCCTCTCTTCGGGATCGATCGTCGATTGTCAACTGTTAGCGGTAAAATATTCATTTTTAGTCAATAAGTAATAGTAATATTAGCCAATAGAACCCCCCAAAAGCTGGGATTGAGTGATAAAATCGGAAGTAATGCCCAATTTTATCGGTGATTTTCCCTTTAAAAATAACAACTTAGTAGAAGTTCTACAAAAAGTTGACAAATCCAAAAAAGAGGGTGGATTACCTTCAAGATAACCCCCCCGAAAATTACCATTAATTAGGGCTTGCTGAATAAATCTAAAAACCTTGTTGGGTAAGACTTTTAGACTTTTTGTCAATCAAAAAGTACCAGTTGTGGGAGAGATAGGGGGAAAATTCTGGGACTTTTTCTCTGAAAATTAGGTAATTGACCAGA
>NZ_JAPZRB010000455.1:0-9114 GCF_027531105.1 Microcystis sp. LE18-22.4A | reverse complement strand
ACATCATCTAAATTCTCTCCTGTATAGGAGAAGATGAGATTATCAACAGTTGTAATTAAAGAGTGAATATCAAAATTGTTCATTGTTAAACACAGAATCCAGATTAATAAGCTTTTACCTGACATTATATGACATTATCAGGCGTACGGTCAATTTAATATTATTTTTAGATTTAAGTTATTTGTCTTAATACTGCTTTGTATGACTTTATATAACTTTAAAAGCCTTGAAAGAAAATTTTAGGGTTAGTAAGCTTGGGTGGACGTTCAATCATTTACTACAAGCTGAGGAGTATTTATCATGTTGTTAAATCTAATCCAAAAAGGACTTTACTTATCAAGTCTTTTTGCTGTATCCCTTTTCTTGCCTATCAAAGCGGTGGGACAAATTACTGGTATTACCTTTAATCAAGCCAACTTTGATCTTGATAGTGATATTACTACTAATTCTAATTGGGGTCAAACTGATTTATCTTTTATTGGTAGTTCAGATTTTCAGTATTTTAACCTTGTAGTAAACGGGAATTGGCTAATTCAAGATGATCCTCTTTTAAGTATAGAAGGTTCTGGTATTTCACAGACACTAACTTTCAATTTTGATTTAGGAAATACAATTGGTAATGATGTTTCTTCTCTTGATTATATAGCCTCTTTGACAAGCACACCTTTAGGTATGCAACCTTCAGGAACACCATTAACATCTTCAGTAGGAGATGTTGATATCATAACAGGAGGATGTTTATCTGGTATAGCTCCACTTCCTCTTACAGTTCCTCAACCAATTATAGGTGGAACGCCAGTAAACTGGGCTTATCATCCAGGAATGGTTAATCAAGATGTTGGGAAGAATGAATGTGCGCCGGGGGCATTTTCTAACAGTCTAAAATGGCTAGATATAGAAAACAAAATACCTGAAACTTTAAAAAGTATTGAAGGTCTTAAACAGATTTTGATGACTACACCAGATGGGACTGCTGTACCTGCTTGGTCAAAAAAACGTGATGCTCTCAAAGATTATGTCACCACTAAATATTTTGGACCTGGTGATGGTCTGTTTATCATGAATGATGCAAACATTATTGATCAGATAATTGCTGAAATAAAACATGGTGAAGATGTTGAAATTTGGGGTGAAGGCCATGCTGCTGTTTTAACCTGTGTCATCAAGTTTGCTGACGGAAGAGCGCAACTTTGTATAACCCACGATACAAAACAAGGAATGCCAGGGGGTACTATTACTGAAAAAGCAATTTATAATCCCATAACGGGTCAATTTGACACTGCTGCTACGTTTATGCCTGTAGGATCGACAATTCGAGGATTTATTTCAGAGTCAAAAATTCCGGAACCTTCAACAGTAACGGGTTTGTTAGGTCTTGGAATACTTGGTGCAGGTGCAACCTTAAAACGCAAAGTAAAACGCTCTCATTCAACCGAAAAAGAACCCACTAACGTTGGTTAAATTGCTTTTTTATATAACTCATTCCCCCTTAATTGAATAAGTTGAGGGGGATTATTTGTTAGGTTTAGGCTTTGCACCATAATGGTTGATAATTAAGATGAGGTCTTAAAATGGAACAGCAAACCCTAAGAGGGACTTGGGGATGGCTGTGTCCTCAACTTGCCTACGCATTTGAAAAGTCCCCACTATAAATCTTAGGGAGACTTAGACAATTTAGCTGATGGAAAATAGCTGATGCACTTGCGCTAGGGTTTTCGTATCTTGAAAAAACCGTTTTTTGTCTAAGTCCTAAGGGAGTTATACTAGCGCACTTTGCCCCCTAAAAGCTATCATCTTGAAAGGGGGCGTTTTAGAAGTATAGTGAGCGACTCTTTTCTAGGTACAGTTCATGCTGAATAAATTAATAGTTAAAAATTTGACGGTTTTTCCCGAAATCCAGCTGCAATTTTCCCAAAATCTGAATGTCATTGTCGGGGAAAACGGAACAGGCAAAACTCATCTTCTCAAGATTCTCTATTCGGCACTCGCTACCAGTGGGGAAGAAGGGCGAAAATCTCCGAACGGAACGCCAACAAAAACTTTGTTGCAAACTCGTTTAGCCGATAAACTGATTCATGTATTTCGCCCCGATTATTTAGGAAGGCTCACCCGCAGAAAGCAAGGGCGAGAACGATGTGACGTAAAATTACACTTTCAAGATAGTCGATTTAATTTTGCTTTCAGTTTCGCAACTAATAGTAAAACCGAAGTCTCCCTAGAGGAAGTTCCAGAGGCTTGGCTTGATGTATCTTCTGCCTATTTTCCTACTAGAGAGCTATTGACAATTTTTCCAAACTTTGTATCTCTATACGAAAGTCATTATCTTGAATTTGACGAAACTTGGCGAGATACTTGCTTACTTCTCGGCGCTCCTTTGCAACGTGGCAATAAGGAAAAACCCATTCAAAAGTTATTGGAACCGATCGAATCGGCGATGGGAGGTTCGCTAGAGTTAGATAAAAATGGGCGTTTTTATCTAAAAAATGAAAGTGGACGATTCGAGATGCCTCTCGTTGCCGAAGGAAATCGTAAATTAGCGATGTTAGCTCGTCTAATCGCCACTGGTGTGTTAATGGAAAAAGGTGTTTTATTTTGGGATGAACCGGAAGCGAATCTCAACCCTATTTTGATCAGAGAAGTCGCTAAGAGCATCGTCAATCTTAGTCATGCGGGTATTCAAGTCTTTCTGGCAACCCATAGTTTATTTTTACTACGAGAACTGGAAATTTTAATGAGCGATCGAGATAACTTTCCCCTGAATACGCGTTTTTTCGGCCTACATTTCTCCGATGGTGCTGTAGTCGTTCAACAAGGAAATACAAGCGATGAAATCGGTGAAATCACAGCCCTTGATCAAGAGCTTGCTCAATCCGATCGCTTTTTAAGTATGGGAGAAGAAAGACGGTGAGGGTTGAAGTGGACGGCATAATCTTTGATTTTCCCGATTCGTGGCAAGTCAGTAAATACGATAATTGGGCTTTTTATCGTCACCATTTCTCTACAATGCTAGATGGAATTAAAGGAGTTGATTTGATTGCGATTTATCGACAAGATATCTGGTTAATTGAGGTGAAAGATTATCGCCAGTCACGTCGTACGAAAGCTCAAGATCTCGCCGAAGAAGTTACCGAAAAAGTTCTCTATACAATCGCTGCTATGTTACCAGCGAAGATTAATGCCTCTGACAAATCCGAAGCAAATTTTGCCAGAAAAGTTCTTCAGGGAAAACAATTACAGGTTGTCCTCCATCTTGAACAACCGGAAACACATTCCCGACTTTTTCCCCGCGCCATTAACCCTGTAGATGTGCAGCAAAAACTGAGAAGATTAATTAAGCCGATCAACCCTCATCCAAAGGTAGTAGAATCTACTCGGATGCAGAGTGTACCGTGGAGTGTAATTTAATTCTAATATTCTCAACTGGCAAATTAATATAACTCATTCCCCCTTAATTTTAGATCAGTTGAGGAGGATTTTTATCCTCTTACTTCTCCCTCTTGTATTTTTAACTTAATATTTGCTATAATAAACAGAGCGTAAGCATCAATCATCCTGATTAGATGTCTGCTGAGTCCAACTGTTTTCCGAGAAGATGACTATCGCTTCTTTTTCTTTTCCCGCGAAGAAACAAGAATGCACGTTCATGTTCATTGTGCAGAAGGAGAAGCTAAATTTTTGCTGGAACCACAAATTGAATTAGCTCGTAATTATAACCTATCTTGAAAACAACTTCAAGCGATAAAAACTATTATTGAGGAACGACAAAATGAACTTAGAAATGCTTGGACAAAACACTTCTCAAGCTGAAGTAACTCATATTTCTTCTCATGGAATATGGATTCTGGCAAACAATGAAGAAATGTTTCTTTCCTATCAAGATTTTCCCTGGTTTCAAGATGTCCCTATTAGACACATTTTAAATATACAAGAGCCTTTTCCTAATCATTTTTATTGGCCAGATTTAGATGTAGATTTAAGCAAAGAAATTATTAAAAATCCTGAGAGATTTCCATTAAAAGCTAAAGCCTAGTTTTTATCCTTAATTAAGTGCGATGCCGAAGGCACTGCGTAGCAGCACGCTGATCTTGTAGGGTGCGTTCCCTAAGGCAACTTCTACCGCTCCAGCGATCGATTTTTGGGGAACGCACCATGGACATTGATTGGCTGTAAGAACGATTTCTGCAAAGGCTGTGAAATTGAAGGCTCTTGTGCAGGTCAGTGTCAAGTCACTTTGGAGTCTTCCAGAAATGACAGTCAATTAGTTGCAAAAATGTGCGAGTTAATAATTGTAACTACACAGAATTTGGTTCACGAATATCTAGAAGGCAGCTGAAATTCTGTGTTTATAACTAAGAACTAGCTGCCCAAAGCAAAGATACTTCATATTGATTAAATGTTGAATCCGCACTCACAAGTGTCATATCTTCTACCTGAGCTTGTGCAATCAGCATTCTGTCAAAAGGATCGCGATGATGTAAAGGCAATGCAGCCGCCCGCAAAGCATGAGAAGCATTGATCTCTAACGATCTAGCTCCTAGTTGAGTCATTCGAGTAGAGACATAATCATCTATTTGCTCTGGCAGTGGTAATTTACCGATTGAGACTTTAATTCCCATCTCCCAAACACTGGCAACAGAAAACCACAATTCATTGCTTTCGTTTGCAATTTGTTCAATTACATTCTCACTTAACTTGTCTGGTTGGGCAAACCACCACAGCCAGCATTGTGTATCCAGTAAAAGTCTCACTCCGCACCACCCTCAAATGCTACCAAAATATCTTCTGGTAAAGGAGCGTTAAAATCATCTGGTACGGTAAACATCCCTCGATCTTGTCCTAAACTAGACCGTCGATCTAAAGATGTCCGAAATGGAACAAGTTTAGCAATTGGAATACCTCGGTTTGAAATAACGATTTCCTCTCCGAGTTCCACACGGGACAATAGCCGAGAAAGGTTTGTTTTAGCCTGATGAATGTTTACAGTTTCCATGGTCTTAAAAAACCAAATCTACAAACTAAGTTTAGTTTAGTTGCGGTGATTCTGCAAGGGCAAGTTAGTTTGAAGTGCGATGCCGAAGGCACTGCGTAGCAGTACGCTATCGCTGTAGGGTGCGTTCCCTAATGCAACTTCTACCGCTCCAGCGATCGATTTTTGGGGAACGCACCATGCAGATTTATTGAAGCTGTAAGTCTAAATGCGATGCCGAAGGCACTGGGTAGCAGCCAATCTTGTAGAGACTTAGTAGGATGGCATTAGCTCATCCTACAGACCTGTGAGATATTATAGAGAAGTCTCCAGAAGTCAAATCGCAATCGGGAGTTAGTATATGCAAGCTATCCTTTTAAGCCGTGAAGAAGTTGCTCAACGTGCAGAGAAACTGTACGAAAGCAGAATCCGCCAAGAGGTGGAAGTTGAGGAAAACATTGGCAAGATGGTCATCATTGACATTGAAACAGGTGACTACAAAGTTGATGAAAATGGCTTACACGCTGCTGACTTATTGAGCGAGAAACACCCCCATGCTCGGCTCTTTGGGATCAAAATTGGCTACAACGTTGCTGCCGCTTTTGGTGGGGGTATCAGGTCGCGTGTAGTTAAGTGATTTCAGGTATTGTGGCTAATGGACACCCGATCATCACTATCCCATTTCGGATTCCAAATCGCGCTGACTTTCCGATTGAGTTTGTAGTAGATACAGGATTTGCAGATGAGCTTTGTTTACCATCGGAGGCAGTAGCATTACTGAATCGTCCTTTCAGGTACGATATGCGGGCGAATTTAGCAGACAACAGCCAAGTAATGCTGCCTCTTCACAAAGCAATTATTATCTGGAATGGTGAGGAGCAAGAAACTCGTGTATTTGCCACAGGACGGCGACCCCTGGTTGGAACTGCTTTATTAGATAGCCATGAACTTGTGATTCAGTTTACGGAAGGTGGGTTGGTAACAATTGACGAATTGTAGTTCTCAGCATTAGCGCAAACGCAGGCTAACTTAGCCGTTATACTGAATCGGTTTTTAATAGCATGATTAACTCCCAATCCCACTTGAAAAACCCGCTCTCCCCCATACCTGTTAAACAAGATTTAGGATCAGAGCGATCGCTAGATAAAAGGTTAAGTAATGTTAAGATCATAATTCTTCATGAAGAAAGAGCACGATCGCCGAGTAACTGTAGTCAAAAATACCAAATTTTGCCCCAGTCACAATAAAGTAGGGATCAAGCGCATTCGATCGAAGCAAGAATTTTCTCCCCAGTATCTATGAATCAATCAGAAAGTTGCGGTAAGGTCTATCTCGTCGGTGCGGGTCCCGGAGATCCCGGTTTGTTGACCTTGAAAGCGAAAGTTCTCTTAGAAAATGCCGATGTTGTCCTCTATGATGCCCTAGTTAGCCCCTCGATTCTAGCCATGATTAACCCCAGGGCCGAACAAATCCATGCGGGTAAGCGTCGCGGTCGTCATTCTCTGGTACAGGAGGAAATCACCGCTTTACTGATCGAGAGGGCCCAGACTAATGCCGTGGTTGTTCGTCTCAAGGGGGGTGATCCCTTTGTTTTCGGTCGCGGGGGTGAAGAAATGCTCGATCTGATCGCGGCTGGAATTAGCGTCGAGATCGTGCCGGGGATCACTTCAGGAATTGCCGTGCCTGCCTACGCCGGTATTCCCCTCACCCATCGCAATTATAGTTCTTCCGTTACCTTCGTCACCGGCCACGAGATGGCGGGTAAATATCGTCCTCAAGTTAACTGGTCAGCGATCGCCCATGGTGCGGAAACAATTGTTGTTTATATGGGTGTGCATAATTTACCCTATATTATCGGCGAGTTAACCAAGGCCGGCAGAAGTCCAGAAACACCGATCGCCCTGATTCGCTGGGGAACAACACCGCAGCAACAGCAGTTAATCGGTACTTTCACTACGATTATGGACCAGATCGAAGCCACCGGCTTTGAAGCCCCAGCGATCGCTGTTATCGGGGCAGTGGTGAACCTTCACGATCTCTTGCAAGCGGGACAACCTTTGCTCTCCAGGACAATCCCCCCTACACCCATTTCTCCCTGATTCGGTTTCCATGCGTCAATATCAAAAATCCCTGACAATTGCCACCAGTCCCAAGAATTTCCATCGTCTCACTGCCCCCATAGAGGCGATCGTGGCTGAATCGGGCATAACGACGGGATTATGCAGTGTCTTTGTCTGTCACACCTCCGCTTCTTTGCTGATCCAAGAAAATGCCGATCCCGATGTTCTCACCGATTTGGCCAATTTCTTCGCTAAGTTAGTGCCAGAAGATAGCAGTCTCTACTATCACTCTACCGAAGGGCCAGACGATATGCCCGCTCACATTCGCTCGGTCCTAACCCGGACATCGGAACAAATCCCGATCGCTAGAGGTAAATTAGTTTTAGGGATCTGGCAAGGTATCTATCTCTGGGAACATCGTCAGAGTCGTCACCAAAGGCAAGTGGTGGTTCATATCACCGGGGTCTGAAGCTTTGCGTATAGTTTTGTAATAGAAACTTTACTCGTACCCCTCATCGGAGTAAGATTTTTTCCGTGTACGATCAAATTGTTCGCTTTTTGAACAAAGAACTTCATATTTCGTAACAAAAGGAAACAATTTATGCGAAAATTGTTCGCTCTGGCCCTGGTGCTATCTCTCTGGTTCACCTTTGCCGCTCCAGCGTCGGCTGATTTGTCTAATCTGACCCCTTGTAGCGAAAATCCCGCTTTCCTACAAAAAGCGAAGAGTTTCCGCAACACCACTCCTGACCCCGAATCGGGAGCCAAACGCGCTCAAACCTACTCCCAAGCTCTCTGTGGACCTGAAGGCTATCCGCACCTAATTGTTGATGGTCGTTGGGATCACATGGGCGATTTCTTTATCCCTAGCATCCTATTCCTGTACATTGCCGGTTGGATCGGTTGGGTTGGTCGGGCCTATTTAATCGCCGTGCGCGACAGCAAAGATGCCCAAATCAAGGAAATCATCATCGATGTTCCCCTCGCTTTGAGCAAAATGTTAACGGGTTTTCTCTGGCCGTTGGCGGCTTTACAAGAAGCCACTTCCGGTAAATTAACCGTTAAGGATTCGGAAATTACCGTTTCCCCTCGTTAATTTTTGTGTCAAACCCTTGACTTTTTATTCCCTAGGAGAACTCAGATGGAAGGACTTACTAAATTTCTCTCGTCCGCACCCGTGTTAATTATGGCGCTGCTGACTTTCACTGCCGGGATTTTAATCGAATTTAATCGCTTTTATCCCGATCTCTTATTCCACCCGCTAGGTTAAAGGCAATCTCAGGTGATTAAAGGGGATACAGAGTCCACTGTATCCCTTTTTAAGGGCAATGATCCCAGGGATTGGGGGTTAAATACAGAAGCCAAAAACCTAACTAATATTATCCAAAATTACTCATGACTTATGCTATAATCGTTCTATGAGTAAGTTAACCAGAGCGGAAGCAGCTAAATTGAAAGGTGTAAGCGTATCGACGTTAAGGCGTTGGGAGTCTGAAGGTAAACTAATTCCAGAACGGACTGCTAATGGGCATCGTCGTTATACAATTTCTCAGTTGCTTGGTTTAAAAGAGAATCTCTCTTATACTGTTGGCTATTGCCGTGTTTCTAGTCATGACCAAAAGAAGGATTTAGAACGTCAAAAAGAAGTTGTCGAACTGTTTTGCGCTCAAAACGGTTGGCAAGTTGAAATTATAGACGACCTAGGTTCAGGACTTAACTACAACAAAAAAGGATTAAAGTGATTAATTCGGTTGATTGTTGATAGTAAAGTAGAGAGATTAGTCTTAACTCATAAGGATAGATTACTTAGATTTGGTAGGGAATTAATCTTTAGTCTGTGTGAACAATTCGGGACTGAAGTTGTCATTATTAATCGAACTGAAGACAGTACATTTGAGGAGGATTTAGCAGAAGATGTCTTAGAGATTATTACGGTATTTTCCGCTAGATTGTATGGCTCTAGAAGCCATAAAAATAGAAAAATCGTAGAGGAGTTAAGAGACGTTGCTACTAGGATTCAAGACTGAGTTAAAACTAAATAATCAACAACGCTCATTATTAGCCCAACACGCAGGAACCGCACGTCAT
>NZ_JAPZRB010000505.1:0-3412 GCF_027531105.1 Microcystis sp. LE18-22.4A | reverse complement strand
TTTAGACTTGTTTTCCCTCAAAAAGTGCCGACCTTTGGAGTGATTGGGGGGAAAATTCAGGTACTTTTTCCCTGAAAATTAGGTAATTGACCCCCTGAAAATGGGTAAAACCCCACACCCCACACCCCACACCCCACACCCTGCCCCCAGGAAAAGCTTTTTCAGCAAACCCTACCTAAGTCTTTTGAGATTTCAATGACTAAATCTGGTGGGGGATACTGATTTAAATCAATCATCGAAGTACCGGAGGAAATTAGATTAGCTTTCTCCGCAAAATAATAAGATATATCTGGTTGAACTTCTCGATAACCCGACTTGCGAAAACTGCAATTATCTTTGGCATTAAAGGCCAAATTTTTTAGGGTAGCATAGAGACTAACAGCGAAGATCAAAATAGCATGATCGCTGGCATGATCGTTACCAATAGGAGTCATTTCTAATCGATAATAGCCATTGTAATAATAACTTTTTCCTTGATTTTCTGGGAAGTTGTTAATTGCTTCTAAGTATTCTTCCCAACTGCCTTTAATCCATAAATCTGTCGAGATAGTAGTTTCTAGCTTTTGCATAATCTTAGCCTCGATTTTATGGAGTTAACCTTGAAATTGAGTGATTAACCAACGTCCCACCTGACTTTGATCCTTGCTGCGTGCCTGTTGTAAAGCTGACTCTAAAACCGCAAGTTTTAAATTAGGTAAAACCTTTGATATATCAATTCTTTTGCTACCTCGATCGATTATTTCAAAAGCGAATATTTGAGGATCATTTACCTTAACACTCCAGTATTCACCAACTCCTAATTCTTCGTAGAGCAAGCGTTTATTACCTAAGTCATCATTGAGGGTAGATTTTGAGATTTCAATGACTAAATCTGGTGGAGGATACTGATTTAAATCAATAATCGAAGTCCCATTTGGTATCAGATTCGCTTTCTCTCCTAGATAGTAAGATATATCTGGCTGCACTTCTCTAATTCCTCTTTTACGATAAGAACAAGTGGGGAGTCCTTGAAAAGGAATTTCTTTGAGGATAGCGTAGAGACTCACCCCCAAAAAGACAACATGATGATCTCTAGCGTGTTCAAATCCAATAGGAGTCATTTCCAATCGATAATAGCCATTGTAATAATAACTTTTTCCTTTATTCTCTGGTAAGTTTTTAATTGCTTCTAAGTATTCTTCCCAACTAGCTTTAATCCATCGGTCAGTTATCCCCCTAGTTTCTAACTGTTGCATAGTTATCCAGTCCCGCTTTCAACTTTTTCTGTAATTATAGCAATTATTGATCAAATCAGAACCAGGGAACTGAGCAAGTATAATGATAGAATAGATTAATCGAGGAAAAATTAGCCCAATTATGACCACAACTTATGATTATATAATTATCGGTGGTGGTATCACCGGTTCCGCCTTAAGTTATGAACTAGCTAACCTAGGCAGTCGAGTCCTCTTATTAGAAAAAGAAACCCATCCCCTCAACGCCACTTTCTACAGTTACGGGGGTTTAGCCTATTGGTCGGCCACCACAGAAATCGAGAGAAAATTATACCAAGAAGGTCGAGAAATTCAGCGCAATTTATCGCAGGAATTGGGCATAGATAACGAATACCGGGACATAGAGCTAATTCTCACCGTGAACCCCGAAGATGATCCAGTCGCTGTGGCCGAAAAATTTGCTATCTTTGCTATTACTCCCGAAATTCTCGATCCGCAAGCAGCGATCGCTTTAGAACCTCTATTAAATCCCGCAGCTATCTCCGGAGTTTTACGACTGCCCCACGGTCACATCAACGCCGAAAAAACTAATCTTGCCTATCAACAAGCTTTCCTGCGTCTGGGAGGCAAGATTATTCGGGAAGCTGTCATCGAATTAATTGAAACTGCATCGAGAATTACCGGCGTAAAAACTCCTAAAAATAATTATTCTGCCGGGGAAACTATCGTCTGTGCCGGGGGATTAACCCGGTCTTTACTGCAAAAATCCTATATTACTGCTCCCGTCTATTTTACCCATGCCCAGGTGATCAAAATTCCCCCCACTGAGATCAAATTAAACACCCTAGTTATGCCCGCAATTCCTGCCAGATTGGTATTAGAGCAAAAAATTACCCAACTAGAAAATCAGGGCATTTGGCAGAGAGAAACCCCAGAAATAATTGCCAGTGTTTTAGAAACGGGGGCGGTACAATTCCGGGATCAAAGCCTTTATCTAGGGCAAATTAGCGCCATTATCACCGATCCTGGCGGGAGTTTAAACCCTCTGACGGGGGAAAAAGCAATACGCGCCGCCGTGGGGACATTGCTGCCCTCTTTAGCCTCTCTCCCCGGCAGCTGTCATCATTGCCTAGTGGCCTTTGCCCCCTCGGGACGGCCTCTGGTGGGAGCGATCGCCGATAAAGTGGGATTGCAGGTATTTTCCGGTTTTACCAGTACACTTGTATCGGCTCCGCCCCTGGCCCGACGTTTTGCGCGTCACCTGCTGGGGGAAAATGACGAGATAATTAGGGTTTGCTGAAAAAGTTTTTCGTGGGGACAGGGTGTGAGGTGTGGGGTGTGGGGTGTGGGGTGTGGGGTGTAGGTTTTTACCCATTTTCATCTGGTAAATTACCTAATTTTCAGGGAAAAAGTCCAGGGATTTTCCCCCCGATCCCTCCCAGATCTGGGACTTTTTGATTGACCAAAAGTCTAAAAGTCTTACCCAACAAGGTTTTTAGATTTATTCAGCAAACCCTAATTGCTAATTGACAAAAGTCAAGAGAGAAATTAACTGATGGTTGCCATTAATCCTAATCGACTTTTTCCAACTGCCAAAGAATTTGGTTTCCCTCGCGTCTGACCCGGGAGATTACCCAATTTCGCCACGGCCAATGGTCGCCGCGACTGGTAACGGCCCCTGGATTAATATCCATTAAATCGGCCACTTCGGCGCTGGTAATCAAATAACCGCGATTGGCCACTTCATCGGCAATGCGTAGGGTTTCGATGAGATTTCTTAGCTGGTCAACTCTTTCTCCCCGGGGTAATTGGATTTCATCGCCAGCGCTATTAGGTGGTTCATTCATGGTGATGGTCTGGTCAAAGTTGATTAACAACAAAAATTGTCGGTTGAGGCAAACAAGCAAGCTTCCCCTATCGTTATTCTATCGATTTCATCAATAATAGTCCTGATCAAAACAGTCCTATCCCGTCACATCTTTACTAAAACCCCAAAAACCCCTTGACAAAAAACACAAAATATAGTAGGGAAATCAGGGAAAGTGGTTAGCGGTCACTAGACCTCTTGCAAAAGTCTTAAGTCGATCCTTGTACAGCAACATTTTTGAAGATTATCAACTACTAATAAATAATTAACTGAAAGTCCCTCCCATTATTGTTTCTATCGTTTGTTTTCGGATTTATGCAAGAGGTCTAAT
>NZ_JAPZRB010000263.1:0-5534 GCF_027531105.1 Microcystis sp. LE18-22.4A | reverse complement strand
CTTGCCAAAATTATCAGCACCATATTTGCGATCGCATCATTTTTAGGCTTCTCTTTTCCAGAGAAATTTCAACCCACTCCCTGCCAACCGACGGCAATTGTTGAAACCACGGAAGTTAGCACTAACAATTAGTCAAAGCGCAAAATTCGCCTAACCTAATCATAGCTTAGGCGACAAACAGGATCAGCAAGAGACTTCGATTTTTTTACCTTGCTGATCTCTGTATTTTTTTGTTAACAAAACTTAACAATTATCGGCAAAATTTCGCTTGCTTTTGTCGGGAGATTTTGGGATAATATTTTTAAAGAATTTTATTCATAATGGAAATCTTTGCGTCTAAAAAAATTTTGCACAGATTCCGATTATAAAAAAAGCATAGCGCAAGTCGCCGGCAAAGTCAAGTCCTTTCCCATTACTTATGGGTGGGAATTTCCCAGAATCAAAAAAGGGGGTTAGTGGGGGCCGGGTGTTGGGGAGATTTTGCTGTGTTCGGTGAACAGTTATCAGGTAGAACCGGGGAACCAGATACAAAACTTAACAATTATCGGCAAAATTTTGCTTGCTTTTGTCGGCAGATTTTGGGATAATATTTTTAAAAGATTTTATTCATAATGGAAATCTGTGGGTTTAAAAAATTTTTGCACAGACTCCCATTATAAAAAAAGCATAGCGCAAATCGCCGGCAAAGTCAAGTCCTTTCCCATTAATTATGGGTGGGAATTTTCAGGAATCAAAAAAGGGGGTTAGTGGGGAGTCAGACCAAATATAGGTTACACTTCAACTTTAAATGAGAAACGCTGTCATTCTTTGTAGGGAATATGACTAGACAAACCGCTAATCTCGGACAAACAGGAATTGCCGTCAGTGCCTTGGGAATCGGGACTTGGGCATGGGGAGATAAACTATTCTGGAACTATGGCAAGGAATACGGAGCTAGTCAGGTAGAGGAGGCCTTTAAAGCGGCAGTAGAGGCAGGAATCACCTTTTTTGACACAGCCGAAGTCTATGGACTGGGGGAATCGGAACGACTCTTAGGAAAATTTACCCAACAGACCGATATTCCCATCGATATTGCCAGCAAATTTGCCCCCGTACCGTGGCGATTTGGGGCGAATGCGGTTCATAATGCCATTACCGAGAGCTTAAACCGTCTACAAACCGATAAAATTGCCCTTTACCAAGTACATTGGCCCTTCACCTTCCTAATTAGCCAAGAAACCCTAATGAATGCCCTAGGGGAAGAAGTAAAACGCGGCCGGATTGGTTCCGTGGGTGTAAGTAATTATTCCGCCGAGCAAATGCGTCAAGCAAGCCAGATTTTGGCGAAAAAAGAGGTTCCCTTAGCGGTCAATCAGGTGCAGTATTCGCTTTTGTATCGCAAAATAGAAACTAAGGGAATTTTAGCCACGGCCAAGGAATTAGGTGTCACCATCCTCGCCTACAGCCCCCTCGCTCAAGGACTACTGACGGGTAAATATAGCCCAGAAAGCCAGAATTTGCCCGATGGAGCCAGAAAAGTTGACCCACGGTTCAAAAAAGAAGGTTTGGATAAAATAGCCCCAATTTTAAGGGTAATGCAAGAATTGGGCGTAAAATACCAAAAAACCCCCGCACAAGTCGCCCTCAATTGGTTAATCGCCCAAGGGGATGTGATTCCCATTCCGGGGGCAAAAACCGCGGCCCAAGCGAGGGAAAATGCCGGGGCCTTAGGATGGAGTTTAGAAGCGCAAGAGGTGACGCAATTAGAACAGATGAGCCGACCTTGGCTGTAAAAATCAAAAGTTTTGATTTTTGATCACCATTCTGGAAAAAGTCTCTAACTTTTTGGTGATCAAGATTAAAACAAGCTACAATCTTTAGATACTGCTGTACTACTTAAGAAAACTGGGGAGAAAATTAATGGCGACAATGACAAATAATTCCGATCGAGATAAAGCCTTAGGCTTAGTCTTAACTCAAATCGAGCGCAACTTTGGCAAAGGTTCGATTATGCGTTTGGGAGACGCAACCCGGATGCGGGTGGAAACCGTGCCTAGTGGTGCTTTAACCCTAGATATGGCGTTGGGTGGCGGTTTACCGAAGGGCCGCATCGTCGAAATTTACGGGCCAGAAAGTTCCGGAAAAACCACCTTAGCCCTCCATGCGATCGCAGAAGTGCAGAAAGCTGGGGGAGTGGCGGCCTTTGTCGATGCGGAACACGCTTTAGATCCCACCTATTCGGAAGATTTAGGGGTAGATATCAATAATTTACTGGTGGCACAACCGGATACGGGGGAGGCAGCCTTAGAAATAGTTGACCAGTTAGTGCGTTCTTCGGCCGTGGATATCGTTGTCATCGACTCGGTGGCCGCTTTAGTGCCGCGGGCGGAAATTGAGGGGGAAATGGGGGATAATCAGGTGGGTTTGCAGGCCCGTTTGATGAGTAAAGCCCTGCGAAAAATTGCTGGTAATATTGGTAAATCGGGTTGTGTGGTGATTTTCCTCAACCAACTGCGGCAAAAAATCGGTGTCACCTACGGCAATCCTGAAGTGACCACCGGAGGAACGGCCTTAAAATTCTATGCCTCGGTGCGTTTAGATATCCGTCGCATTCAAACTTTGAAAAAAGGGACGGAAGGGGAATACGGAATTCGGGCCAAGGTGAAGGTGGCTAAAAATAAAGTTGCGCCTCCTTTCCGGATTGCTGAATTTGATATTATCTTCGGTAAAGGCATTTCCCAAGTGGGTTGTATGCTCGATATCGCCGAACAAACTAACGTGGTTACTCGTAAAGGGGCATGGTATAGCTATAATGGCGAAAATATTGCCCAGGGTCGCGATAATGCCGTTAAATATCTCGAAGAAAGGCCAGAAGTAGCGGCAGAAATTGAGAAGTTATTGCGGGATAAATTAGACATGGGTTCGGTTCCTTTCCCCACGGAACCGGCCGATGAGGATGAGGAGGACGATCTGGAACCAGAAATCTAAAAGAAGACGGTTTTAAGTCTTGGTTATCCCCCTATTTTGGGGGATTTTTTAGCTTCAGAATCGATAGATTTAGCGGCTTCTAACCATGATTGTAAACCTTTTTTAGTCGGTGTTCCTTTAGTGGTAAAAGTCCATAGATCTCGTTTATGTTGGGGTCCGTAGCTGATATGAATCGGGCGATTAATTCCGTAAAAATAGAGAGAGTCAAAGGGTAATTTTTGGTTTAAAATCCAATCTATCAGGCGATCGCTAGTTAAATCGATAATCCGAAAATCACAGGCTGCCCCCAATCGCTGACAATAATATTGACCTTTTTGATTAATTTCGTGGGCGCAATGTTGATCACGACTGGGATCGATTCTACCGTTTTTTAAGCCAGTGATTGGGTCTTTTTTTTGGAGAAATTTTCTCAGATCATTGGAACAAAATCCATAGGTTAATTGAAATTTTTCTCGACCAAAATTATCAATAATTGGATCGATAATAAAGTGAGCGAGATTTTGCCAAGCGGTTATCGTTGCGGTATTTTTTGGGTAGGGATCGATTTGTGATGCATACTTTTGATAGGTTTGGGAACAGGTAGATAATTCTTCTAGGGTTAAATATTTACCAATTAACATAATCAGTTATCAGTTTTTAGCTAGATCCTATCACCCGATTTAGCTATTTTGCCAAAGCTGCTTTTTTGCGACCATAATAAACAGTGATAAAAGCGCTGACATACATCCATAAACTATAGACCATTGCGGGAATGGCTAGATCGGGATTCTTTAATAAACCGGCAGTGATGCCAATAGCTAAAGTGCCGCTTTGAATACCCACTTCAATTGCAATACAAATTCTTTGGGGAATAGTTAATTGAAATAAAAGACCACTGAAAAAACCAATTAGGGAAGCAACCGTATTTAAAATGATCACTGCGAGGCCAGTTTGAGCGATAAATAAAGGTAAACGTTGCCATTCTCTCAGGATTAATAAGCAGATAATAACTGCTAGAAAAATCACGGCTAAACGATTAGTTATCGGTTCCAGACTTTTGGCCAGTAAAGGGAAGTAATGGCGGATAGTCATACCCATAATCATGGGTAAAACTATAATCAAAAATATCTGCCCCATAGTGGAACCAATGGGTAGGGAGATAGCGGCACTTTCACCCATAAAATGCTGGAGAATGAAACTAGCTAAAAAAGGTATTGTGAAAATGGTGATGATGCTGCTAAAAGCGGTTAAAGTAACAGAAAGGGCCACATCTCCCTTAGCTAAATAGGTTAAAACATTGGAGGAAGGGCCGCTGGGGCAAATGGCGACAATCATTAAACCGACGGCAATTTCTGGCCGGAGAGGCAAAAGAGAAACAATAATAAAGCCGACGATCGGTAGAATAATAATTTGATTGACTAAACCGATCAGGACTGCTTTGGGATAACGGGTGATACGCTGAAAATCGGCGAGAATTAATCCCAATCCCATGCCTAACATTAAAACGCCTAGGCCAACGGGTAAGAGGATATTAGTAAAAAAGTCGGCTTGCATGGGATAAAAGCGGAGAAGATGAGCTTATTTTCCCATAAATTGACTAATTTATTCTTGTCCCTAGTTAGGGTTTGCTGACTAAAAAACCCCCGGTGTGCAGGGGAGGTTAAATTGTAGGAGAAATCCAAACCTTGGCGATTTTAGTCCAGTTTCCCTTCCCGCTCCGGGATGATATCCTAGTTATACTTCAGTTGCTTGGTGACAACCATGGGATCACAGCTAGGGAACTGCCGATGCGACTGCCACTTTCGACATCAGCAATGCCTAGGGAATGTTGCCGCAGGACTCCCATCAAGAATAACGAGGGAAAATTTTCCTTCTAAATCCCGCAGTCCTTGAATTCCTTTCTGTTGATAAATTGCTAGGGCGATCGAGGTGGTAGATTTTTGGTGAACGATAGGTGAATTTTTGCAGAGTTTTCCCTTCTCGATCGAGGGACAGTTTTCTGTCTTCTAAGTTGTGTGTAAACATAGCAACCCTCCAGAACCCTACATTTTTATTGTACCTTTATCCCTGGTTCGAGTGCCGGGGACTGTAATAATGTGTATTATTCGTCAGACAAGACTGAACCGTTGTTTGTTTTAAAGGTAGTCGCAAGTGTAAGCGGATTAATTTTCCTTAGCTTGTTGACCGATTCCCTCAGCACGATTACCGGTTTACTCTTTGCCTCTTTGTGCGATCGAGTTCGAGGATTTCTCTAGGGTAAAGTAATTGATAAAGTAGCTAATTTCCTCCATATCACTCTCTTTGATAATCCCGATAGATTGCCCTTAATTAAGTTAACGGAAAAAGGGTTAAATTCTCTAGAATAATTATCCTGAGAATTGGTCATTTTTGAGGAACCGACAGCCTCCCCTGCTGCTAATGCAGAATAGGAAATCTATCAATAGTAATTAGGGTTTGCTGAATAAATCTAAAAACCTTGTTGGATAAGACTTTTGGACTTTTTTCCCCTCAAAAAGTGCCAGCCATTGCGGGGATCGGGGGAAAATTCAGGTACTTTTTCCCTGAAAATTAGGTAGTTGACCACCTGA
>NZ_JAPZRB010000361.1:0-2889 GCF_027531105.1 Microcystis sp. LE18-22.4A | reverse complement strand
AACGTTGAATGGTTGCTTGACTTAATGGTAATTCTTCAGGAGCAATGTTATCAATTTCATCTACTCCCCAAAGTGGGTAACTTCCATAATCTGCCCAAAGTTTGATTCTGATTGCCATAACTATCATTCCTGAATAAGTTTGTTAATTAATTAATCGCGTTGGAGTTGGATTAGCACTCACTAAGTAACCATTATGACTAATTTCTAGAGAAACATACTGAATAATTCCATTGATTTCTACTTGATAAATTATGCGACTTTTTCCTTGTATGCCAATAATTTTTCCCTCACTAATAGCTGTTACAATTAAATCGGGAATTTGTTCTTCAGTAATACCTCTCTGGAGAAAATCTTCTCGATGATTTTCTAGAATATGCAGTAATCCAGAACCTCTCTCTCCTCCTTTTCCTGTTTCTAGAAAAACAATTTTCCCGCTAATATCTTGAGTAATTATGATAATATTTTCTGGGGTATGTTTGATTGCTGCTTTTTTAAGTTCAGCAATCAGGAGTCTTTTCTGATCGTTGTTCGGATTCGACCTCATTGCCGATTATAGCTCAAGATTGCGTAAGTTGATCTAGTTTACTCATCCCTCTATTATACAATAAAACCCCCTCAAGATTGATTGAAGGGGCATTTATGGTATTTTACTAAACAATTTAGCCTACTTTTGTGGTTTCTTTTTCAGTGGATTTAGAGGGTTTTAGTTTGCTTTTGAGGGTTGAAGCTGCGCCGAAGCCGAAAGGGATGATAATTAACACATACCGCTCAAACTGTTATCTGATGACTAATTTCTTTAGCTTCCTCTTGCTGCTAAATCGGTAGTGATGCTGGCATTATATCTGGATAATGTTATCATCTCGACAGGGGTAAATTTAACTGTGATCGTGTTAGCGCAAATACAGTGTTGATAAAAATTAATGTAGTAACCATAATATAGCTACATTTGGAGAGTAAAATTGAAGTGGACATGGGACGACAACAAAAATCGGACAAACAAGCGCGATCACGGCTTGAGCTTTGAAGCCGCTCAATATGTTTTTGCCGATCCTCTCGCTGTCAGCTGTCCCGATCCATACCCAGAGGAAGAACGCTGGCAGACTATCGGACTGATCGGTAAATTGACTGTGTTTGTGGTGCATACTTGGCCGGAGTCTGATTCGGTGACAGGAGAAGAAACGGGACGAATTATTAGCGCACGCAGGGCAACAGCCCATGAAAGGAGGGCTTATGAAGAAGGGAGATTGTAATCCAGTACCGCCAGAGATACAGGCTGAAATTGACGCTCTAGCCGCATCACAAGAGCCTATCCGCACAGATCTGATCCCAGAGGCTACGGGAGATTGGAGCAGGGCGCGGCGTGGTGTATTCTATCGTCCGCTCAAACAGCAGATAACTCTAAGCCTTGATGCTGACCTGATAGACTGGTTCAAAACCCAGGCCACACAAGAGGAGGGGTATCAGACCAGTATTAATCGCGTCCTGCGAGAATATGTGGAAACACAGGCAAAAAAATAAACCCCCTCAAGATTGATTGAAGGGGTATTTATGGTATTTTTAGAAACAATTTAGCCTACTTTTGTGGTTTCCTTTTCATGGCGATACAATGAAGTTACTGCCACTTAATGAAACCTCTATGAACCTCATCCTTCCCTCTAAACTTCTGCAAACAGTACAAATGACTGAAGCTCAAATGCTCACGGAAATCGCTGTCATGCTTTATCAGCAGCAACGCCTTAAATTTGAACAAGCAGCCGAACTAACGGGAATGGCACTCGATGATTTCTACCAATTGCTAGTATCGCGTAATATCCTCACTCCACCCACTGACCCTGACGACGAACCAAAAGAACTCATCCTCACCAGTCTTTGTATTTCTCTTCAGCAAGCTAAAGAAGGCAAAGTACATCCCATCTCTGAACTCTGGGATGGCATAGATGACTGAAGAAATTCCCTCTATTAAGCTCCTTTTCTCTGATGAATTCAAGGATCGACTTCGCACCCTCGCCAAACGCTATCGGAGCATTCGTACTGACCTACAACCTCTAATTGATGACCTTCAGATAGGCAAATTCATCGGCGATCAAATACCAGGAATAGGCTACACTGTCTTTAAAGTTCGCCTCAAAAACAGCGATATTCAAAAGGGCAAAAGTAGCGGCTATCGTGTTATCTATCAACTTAAAGACAATGGTTGTGTTTTGATGCTCCTCATCTATACCAAATCTGACCAAACAGACATCCCAGCGCAGCAAATTCAAGACATCATTAATAAGTTTGACAATTTTTAGAAGTATTAATAGATGCCAAAAATAAACCCTCTCAAGATTGAATGAAGGGACATCGATGGTATTTTTAGAGGCAATTTAGCCTACTTTTGTGGTTTCTTTTTCAGTGGATTTAGGGGGTTTTAGTTGGCAACTGATAATAAAGCTTCTTCTATTGGCTTTGGTAACTCAATAGCATGAAACCGATTCACAGAAAAAGCGTAATCTTCACCACTTTCATCAATAACCCGAATTAGACTGTTTATTTCTGTTGTCTCATCAGGGATAACGCGGTATATTTTGCCCACCTCTAGTGAAGCTTCGTAGCCTTCATTATTGAGACAAACTGCGAACTTATTTGTTGGAGATGACTCTATTTTCATGGTCAATCTAGAAACGGTAACTTGAGCTTAAATTCTTTTTTGCCGATGCCATGAGCTTCATACCAATGGACTTCAGCTAACCTTACTATACCATTGGGAAGCTGAACTTGGGCTATGCCCTTTAATTTTCTCCATTTACCTTTGCCATACTGTTTTTGCAACCGTTCCCGATTACGAATTCCTGTTCCTGTGGCAATAATCTCGATATTCGTGATATCGCTGATAATCTCAAAGTCCAC
>NZ_JAPZRB010000053.1:0-7010 GCF_027531105.1 Microcystis sp. LE18-22.4A | reverse complement strand
ACAGTTGAAGGAATTAATAATAAACTGAAGGTGATTAAAAGGAGAGGCTATGGATTTAGAAACTTTAAAAACTTTAGTCTTAGATGTTTATTAAATTGGCATTTTGCTAGTTGATTTTACATGGTAAGTTCGGAAGAACCGCAGTTTTTTCAATAAGAACCTGATAGCCTTGGTAGAGGAGTTTGATTTTACAGCCTTCTCTCATCAAGATGAAGTAGAAGGGTATTTGTCATCATCTCTAGACTACCCCGAAAACCAGAGACTTTTGACCTCACCTAACCCGCACCGCTGCCCAATAAAAATAAACTTAACAGAGTGCCGCCATTCCAGAGACTATGAACCAACATCGAGGATAATAAATTTTTCGAGCGGGTGTAAACAAAGCCAAGAACACAACCTAGGACGGTTAAAGGCAGCACTTCTGACAAATTTTGGTGAGCAAGGGCGAAAATCAAACTACTAAGCGCAATCGCAGCCCAGACCGGCAGATAACGAGTCAAAGAAGCTAGTAAAAAGCCGCGAAAGACAATTTCCTCGAAAAAAGGAGCGGCAAGGGAAGCAGTAAAGGCAAAACAGAGTAAAGCGAAGGTATTCTGGGATTCTAGAGCTAAAGTCAGCAGCGGGTTACTGCCCCCTTGTCCTTGCCAAATTAGTTGATTAAGCAAAGAAACGATAATAACGAGGGGTAAAGCGACGAAATAGCCGGCTAATCCCCAGAGAAGCCAAGGACTAAAGAGGTTAAAACGAAACCAATCGGGAGGTAAAGGGCGAAAAGGCTTGATCGCTAGGTATAAAACCGATAAACTGCTCACTGTTAAGGCTAAATAACTAACTACAACGTATATTGCTTTAGCTTCTAGGTTAAATTGTTCGGGATTGAGACTCAAGAAACTCGATAAAATCACGAAAATTACCGGTAAAACAATTTGTCCGACGAAAAAGAAACCGATAATTATTCCCCACCAGAGGGTTTCTCCTCCCCACTTAGTTTGCCAAGCGAGACTATCATCTAAAAAGAGCAGCGATCGCTGTTGACGGAGCAGCCACTGCACTAATAAAAAGATCAACAGCACAACACCGATTAAACCGCCGATAAGAGGCAAAAAAGCCAATAAAATTAGTTTAATTAACGCATTAACCGCCACTTCACTCTGTTCTTCCTCTAAAGCGAGTAAATCCTCTTGACGATTTTCGAGACTATATAATTTTTCCAGAATGGTATAACGAAACCATCCTTGAAAATTGCGCTCGATTCTCGCTTCAGCATCGGGGGCAATTTGGGGGGGTTCACTGTACAATCCCTCTAACAGCAGCGCATTTCGTAAAATAGCAGGCTTATAGTTCTTAAATTCTGATTTTTCCTTGATATCTTGCCAGATTTGCCGTGCTGAATCCAAGTCACCTTGACTAGCTTGAATGAGACTTAATTTTAGCTCTAAATCTTTTAAGGAATTGATTTCGCGCTCAAGAGATTTTTTTTGTTCGGGATTAACTGCTGATTTTTCTAGTTCGGTGATTGTTTTTTTGGCACTTTTCTGGGCTGATAAATACTGTTCCTCGGCAGTGGTATAAGGAGCTTCACCGATCAGGGAAGTTTGAATTAATTTAAGATTAGCAAATTCCTCGCTATTAGGGTCAGCATCGCTGCTTAGAGTCGTGGCTTGTAGATTGATATTGGTTTGATATAGTTGAATATTCGATTGGATTTGGGGCTGATTAACACTAGAAATTAAAGCTGTAACTACTGGAGTTAAGGCAATAATTGTTAAGACAAAAGCGAGCGCTTGTTTGAGACTTTGCCAGGGGAGTTTTTTTGAGAAATTATCGAACATGAAAATAGTTAAGTGGGAGTTAGGGGTTAGGTGATGGGGTGATGGGGGTTGGGTAATAGGTGTTGGGGTTTTAGGGTTTTAGGGTTTTAGGGTTTTAGTTGAAATTCCCCCATTTCCCCATTTCCCTATCCCTAATCCCTATACCCTAATTATTAACTAACTACTTGAGAAAAAAGCTTTTCGTATTGATCCAAAGTCTTTTCAAAGGCATAATTTTCCTCTGCGTATTGTCGTCCTTTTTCTCCTAGTATAGTTGCTAAATCTGGGTTTTTATATAGCTTTAAAATAGCCGTAGCTAATGCCTCTGGATCTTCAGGAGTAACCACCAAACCACCACCACTACGCTCGATCGCCCTAGCGGCGGTTCCATCGGCGGGAACAGAAGCAATAATAGCACGACCACTAGCTAATAATACCTGAATTTTGGACGGCATATTAAAGGAAATAACGTTATGTTTTTGCATCACCATACCCACATCGGCGGCTGCTAACATTTCTGGTAATTTTTCCCGGGGTTGAAAGGGTAATAAAAGCACATTACTGGCCCCCTGTTGTTGGCGATACTTTTCTAGGCGATCGAGTGCTTCTTTTTTACCAACAATTACCACTTTAATCTCAGGAATATTAACTAATTGAACTGCGGCATCGATTAAAGTTTCTAAGGGTTGAGTTAGGGCAATATTGCCAGAATATAAAACAACAAATTTGCCCTCAAGATGATTTTCTTGGCGAAAATAATTATTGTTTTTCGGCAGAGGTTTAATAAAGCTTACATCCACCCAATTAGGAATTTCAATAATTTTCTGACTCGGCACATTTTTAGTTAGGAGATTTTTGGTAAAACCATCGGCAATAACCGAGATTTTGCTGGCATTTTGATAGGCAAATTTTTCGAGACGACTAAAAACTTTAATCATTTTCTCATTAGTTAATAATCCCACATGAACTGCCGCATCGGGCAAAATATCCTGTAAATTTAGAATAATCGGTACCCCATATAATTTACTCAATAAAGCGGCGGGAACGCAAACGGGTAATCCGGGGACAGTTAAGAAAATTAGATCGGGTTTTTCACCCTTGAGAGCCTGAAAGAAACTCAAAAAAACAAAGCTCAATTCAAAGAAAATTCGATTTTTTAAACTTCTTTGGGGACGCGCCCAGACGTAGGAACGTTGAATTTTAACACCATTTCGTTCTTCTTCTAGATAGATTTTTCCTCGGTATTCGGGATCGATTTCACTATTAGGATACCAAGGAAAAGCGGTTAAAACCCTGACTTGATGACCTCTTTTAACCAATCCTTCCGCTAATTCTGTCATCAGGGGAGCGATGCCGATCGGTTCGGGATAATAGTTATAAGAATAGAGCAAAATTCGCATAGGGATGGCAATTTGGTTGGGCGATTCAGTTTCATGATTTTATCAATAGTTACTGGTTTTTTGACAAATCAGATGCGCTTTTGTCAGGGATGACCCTAGAAAGAGGTTTGGCATCAGGTGAGGATTAGCGGTGAGAGATGCGGAAAAAAAGGGAAATTGGCCCATAAATTAATCCTCAAAACCTTATTTTTCCCTTACCCGGTGGCCGATATCACGACGATAATAGATGCCCTGAAAGTGTATCCTTTTCACCGATTGATAGGCAAGTTCGATCGCCTGATTAAAATTAGCTCCCATAGCCGTGACACCCAAGACGCGGCCGCCATCGGTGAAGATATCGCCGTGTTTTAAAACCGTGCCGGCGTGGAAAACGATCGCTCCCGCGGTTTCAGCTGCCTTAATTCCAGTGATTAACTGGCCTTTTTCGTAGTGGTCGGGATAACCAGCAGACGCGGCCACCACACAAACGGCACTACCGGATCGCCATTGTAAAGAGGGGAAATCAGTTAATTTTTGTTGAGCGCAAGCCAGCAGTAGCGGTGCCAAGGGAGTTTCCAGTAGGGGTAAAACCGCTTGGGTTTCGGGATCGCCAAAACGACAGTTAAATTCGAGAACTTTTGGCTCTCCGGCGGGGGAAATCATTAAACCCGCGTAGAGGACTCCCCGATAGTCAATGCCGCGTTTTTGTAGGGTGGCGACGATGGGGGCGAGGATGTCTCGGTTTACCGCTTCGATAATGGCGGCGGTGGCTATGGGTGCGGGGGCATAAACTCCCATACCGCCGGTATTTTTGCCGGTATCGCCTTCACCGATCCGCTTGTGATCTTGGGCGGGTAGCAGGGAACGAAAGCTGATCCCATCGGTGAGGGTGAGGATAGACACTTCTTCTCCCTCTAGGAATTCTTCCACCACCACTTTAGTAAAGCCACTGGTAAAAAGATCATCGATCGCTTCTAGGGCCGTATCTACGGTTTCGGCGACAATTACCCCTTTTCCTGCGGCTAATCCGTCAGCTTTCACCACAATTGGCGCTCCTTGCTCTCGGATATAAGTTTTTGCTAATTCTGCATCCGTAAAGGTTTCCGAGACGGCGGTGATAACTGCTGCTTCGCTCATTAATTCTTTTGCCCAGGATTTGCTCGATTCAATTAAGGCCCCGGTTTGTGTGGGGCCAAAAACGGCAATTTCTTGGCCGAGAAGATGATCGGTAATGCCGAGGGAGAGGGGATATTCTGGCCCGACAACCACCAGATCGACGCAATTT
The DNA here is from genome assembly GCF_027531105.1 of Microcystis sp. LE18-22.4A. Taxonomy (NCBI): domain Bacteria; kingdom Bacillati; phylum Cyanobacteriota; class Cyanophyceae; order Chroococcales; family Microcystaceae; genus Microcystis; species Microcystis sp. LE18-22.4A. Next base: position 2,535 of record NZ_JAPZRB010000053.1, on the reverse strand, counting down.
TCTCGGGCAAAGCGGCTAATTTCGGCAAAATCCTCCATTGCTATGGGGATATTTTCACATTGAGGTAAAATTGCCGTTCCCCCATTACCTGGAATACAGAACACTTGTTCTACTTCGGGCGATTGCAGCAGTTTCCAAGCCAAGGCGTGTTCTCGACCACCACTGCCGATAACGATAATTTTCACGGATAAACGCAGCCTAAATGACGATGGTTTAATTATCCCCTAGCTCCGGGTCAGCATTGGCTAGAAGTTGAGATTACTTAACTTTTTAATCGATTTGACGGATTCAGGATTCAGGATTCAGGATTCAGGATTCAGGAGTCAGGAGTCAGGAGATAGGAGTCAGGAGATAGGAGATAGGAGTCAGGAGATAGGAGTCAGGAGATAGGAGTCAGGAGATAGGAGATTATTTTATTTATTCTCCCCACACCCCACACCCCACACCCCACACCCCACTTCCCCACTTCCCCACTTCCCCACTTCCCCCCTTCCCCCCTTCCCCCCTTCTCCTCTCATAGACAGTCTTAACAAGTAATTTAGATAGCGAACAGCTGATCACTGGATTTGACGGAGACAGGACAAATCAGCTTGACCGAAATGAATACTAAAAGCTACTTGCAGATTTTCTAGGGATTTAACCAACCAAGGCACCCGCTTGCGAGAATAACTCTCGTAGTGGTTGAATAGAATCGAAAAACGTTTATCTAAGTGGGGTTTTGCCTTGGGACAGATCAAAATCAACTTGAGCAATAACCCCACAGTCCGAGTTACCCCCATATTGGTGATCATATCCATAAAAATGTAATGATCGGGTTTTTGGCCGCTTTCCACCACCAGATAATTTAACAGTTGGCTAGAAGTACGCAGCATGAGAAATTCACTCGGTTTTTGTTGATCGCAGTGGGGTAGAGTATTTTGCAGGACATCGTCGAGTTTTTTGTTAAATTGCCCCTTGCCGTAGTCTAAGGAGGTAATCAGATAATCGTAGAGGTCATTTTTAAAATCTTTATAGGTAGGGGTATAAACTGTATTCGCCAGAAAATTTTGCGAAAGAGCCTTATGAGTATAATTTCCTGCTACCGTCCCCAGATAATGCTTGAGGGCGCGATTTAGCTCCTTATCATTGAGCAGGGTGGGATTTTCTACCGGTTGAATGATTCTCCCCGCTTCTTCCCTGATTTTTGGGCTATGAGCAACCTGTGCCAAACGTACCTGATAGGTGACATAACGAGAGAGATTTACCTCGAAACGGCTCTCGGTTTTCACCTTAATACGTCTAACGGTTTGTCGCTGTTCTCGGGGACTTTCATCACCGAGTAAATAGTAATCATAGAGATAGGGATAACGACTAATCAGGGTTCCCAGGGAAGCGGCGGTTTTTTCGCTGTATTTGCCGCTAATAATTCTCGCCAGACGCTGCAGCCTAACGTAGTCATCCGAGAGGGTAAAATTTTTGACCAGATGGCCCAAATTATTGGGGATGCTGTAATGTCCAGGAGGTGGGGAGGGCAAATTTTCCAGTAGCGATACCAATTCGGGAATTGCTGGCTGATGGGCAGGCTGCGTTTGCCATCGATTCACTAAAATATGACAGCAGCGGTTAAAGAAATGATAAAAACGAATTTCGGCATCTTTGGCCTTGACAAGACGCTCTAGGGCTAAATAAATAGGAGCTTCTTGATAACCGCCACCTTCGATAAACAGACGACGAAAATTCTCGATTAATTGCTCGGGGGAATCGGTCCTGGCGCGGTCGAGCCAATAATCGTATAGTAGCTGTTCTTCGTCTCTTGTTTGTCTTTGTCCAGTGTTTAGACTAGCCATGGTTATTTGATTCAGCCCTCCTAAATCAGTAAGCGGATGGATTTTAGGGCTATGACCATAAAGGGGTCAATTGTGATTAGATAGTAGATGCTCCCTTCTGAGGATGCCCCTATTTTGGGTCATTGTACTGATCGAGTCGATCCATTTTAGCTTGGCAAGTTTGGGAAAATTCCCCTTGGCTTACCCAGCCAAGCTTGCGGACTATGCCCAGATTACTAAAAATTTAGGCAGCGTACCCTGCTAATTAAGTTAGCGAAAGGAACCCCCGATTGTATGTGATCTAAGTCACATTTAAACCTAAATCCATCTTCTAGATAATTCGGAATTTACCTAAAATGTCGGATGAATGCCCCCGCTACATTTTTCGACAAGATACTCACCTTTGCGGGGGATGAAATCCGACCAGAATATCAACCGCGGAGCATCGGTTTAATTCTACCATCTGTAGGTAAACTGTGTTATAATTAATTTAACCAATGGTCGTGGATTGTTAGATGCTAGTCGTAGAAGCAAAGCTAAAAAACGGAACCCCAGAGCAATATCACCAGCTTGATGAAGCTATTAGAACTTCTCAGTTTGTGCGTAACTCTTGTGTTCGTTATTGGATGGACAATCAAGGGACAACCCGCAATGATCTCCAAAAACTTTGTGCGGTACTAGCTAACAATAAAGAGACACCTTGGGTTAATAAATTAAACTCTCAAGCTCG
>NZ_JAPZRB010000537.1:0-2556 GCF_027531105.1 Microcystis sp. LE18-22.4A | reverse complement strand
GTCCTAATTGCTTCATCTAGTCTTTGGTATTGTTCTGGTGTCCCGTTTTTTAACTTGGCTTCTACGACTAGCATTGATTAATCCTCGACCCTGGATAAATTAAGTATAACACAGTTTACCTACAAATGGTAGAATTAAAATTGTGCTTCGCAGTTAATATCTTGGTCGGATTTCATCCCCCGCAAAGGTTGATGTCTTGTCGAAAAATTTAGCGGGGGCATTCATCCGACATTTTAGGTAAATCCATCCACGAGCGCCCGAAACTGGGTTGGGGATTGACAATCCCGATACTCAGGGTGAGCAGCAGAGAAATTATTGTTAATAGCCAAAAACGGCAGAAAATAGGGCGCATAGACGATTCGATCCCATAAAAACCTCATTCCCATTCTAGACAGTCCCTATCACCCTTTACCTGTTACTGTCCGCGATTGGTTTGATAGACGTAAAAGTTAAATAAATCGAATAAACTGCCAACAAAAGCAAAGGTGACAGCGATGGTTAACAGGCCTTGTAGGGGATAACCGCCGCCGAAAATGGTTAAAAATTGCAGTATTTGGCTAAAACCGGTCTGAGAAACCCAAGTAAAGCCGGGGACGTGACTGGTGGCCAATAAAGCCGTTAAAATAGAACCCACCAAGAGGACGGGGGCAACAAAACTTAATAGGGTGGAAAATAGCAGGGAACGGAGCAAAGTAAGCATGGGTGCTGATCTCCAGAGAATTAGGGGGCGATCGAACGGGAATAGGAATCTATACTCGCTCCCCTCTAGGATATACGTTCATCTCGGCTAGGGGCGGTTTTTTAAAAAATCTTAAAATATCATTAAGATTCTTGGTTAATAACGATTAAGTGGTACACAAAAGTCAACCCGATAATTGCTGGGTCAGCCTTTTTCAGTGTGGGGTGTGGGGTGTGGGGTGTGGGGTGTAGGGCGTAGGGTGTAGGGTGTAGGGTGTGGGGTGTAGGGTGTGGGGAGAATAAATAGAAATAATCTCCTGACTCGGAGTCTCCTATCTCCTGTCTCCTGACTCGGAGACTCCTATCTCCTGACTCCTATCTCCTGACTCGGAGACTCCTGACTCCTGATAACTGATAACCGGTAACTGATCACCGATAACTGGAACTACCTGAAGCATTGATCCCCGTGGTGTGGTACTGTCAATTCAGTGTATTTATCGGCACTGGCTTAAGATTTGTCGCTATTGTCCTCCCCTTCTCCCGTCGCTGTTTTTGAGGCTTTCTATGACCGACATTCCTTTCACCCTAGACCAACTGAGAATTCTCAAAGCGATCGCTGCCGAAGGAAGCTTTAAACGGGCGGCAGATACCCTGTATGTATCTCAACCGGCGGTCAGTCTTCAGGTACAAAACCTCGAAAAACAGCTAAATGTGCCGTTATTTGACCGGGGCGGTCGGAAAGCCCAATTAACGGAAGCGGGACACCTACTCTTAAGCTACGGCGAAAAAATTATCACTCTCTGTCAAGAAACCTGTCGGGCGATCGAAGATCTACAAAATCTGCAAGGGGGAACCCTGATCGTCGGCGCTTCCCAAACCACGGGAACCTATCTTCTTCCCCGCATGATCGGGCTTTTTCGGCAAAAATACCCAGAAGTATCCGTACAGCTACAAGTTCATTCCACCCGTCGCACCTCTTGGAGCGTTGCTAACGGTCAAGTGGATTTAGCCATTATCGGGGGGGAAGTTCCCGCCGAATTACAAGAAATCCTGCGGATTATCCCCTACGCAGAAGATGAACTGGCTTTAGTCCTGCCGATTTTTCATCCTCTGTCTAAGGTAGAAATGATTCAAAAAGAGGATTTATATCGACTAAAATTTATCACCCTCGATTCCCAATCGACGATTCGCAAAGTCATCGACAAGGTTTTAACTCGTTGCGAGATCGATACCAAACGCTTAAAAGTGGAGATGGAACTTAACTCGATCGAGGCGATTAAAAATGCCGTACAATCCGGGTTAGGGGCGGCTTTTGTCTCGGTGACAGCGATCGAAAAAGAACTACAAATGGGAGTTATCCACGCTACCCGAATTAAAGATGTGGAAGTACGACGCACTTTGTCGGTAATTATTAACCCGAATCGCTATCGATCAAAAGCGGCCGAAGCTTTTACCCTAGAAATACTACCCCAATTCTCCACCTATCCCGAATATCTGGCTGACGACCACAACTTTGAACCGATTCCTAACTCGCAACCCGCCGAAATTATGAGTAAATAAGTCGCTCGAGACAGGCAAAATCTCCCTCGGAACATTTAAGCTATCTCTTGGGAAAATTACTGCCGGGATAAATTACTTTTTTATCGACTTTAATCCAATGGAGGCTCTCTAAACGACTTCTAAGATTAGTAATAGTTACTCCCAACTCGTCGGCGATCGCATACAGATGTCCCCATTTAGTTAGGGCTTGCTGAATAAATCTAAAAACCTTGTTGGATAAGACTTTTGGACTTTTTTCCCCTCAAAAAGTACCAGATATGGGAGTGATCAGGGGTAAATTCAGGGACTTTTTCCCTGAAAATTAGGTAATTGACCCCC
>NZ_JAPZRB010000268.1:0-12998 GCF_027531105.1 Microcystis sp. LE18-22.4A | reverse complement strand
GGCGGACAGCACCTTGAAAACTCGGCTTAGGGAGTTCCGTTCAGAAAAGCTTGGCCGGGTAAAAAGTCGCGCGCAACAAGTACAAGAAGCTATAGGCGGTCAACGTACCGTGGGACACACGGAATCGGGCTTCTGAAATGGAGCGAAAGTCTGTGGACTCTGTGTAAGACAGTACATGGTTTTTTAACTGTGGTATGCGACGGTGGTGGAAGCAGAAACTTAAATCGTGAGGTTTAGGAATCGCCGCACTTTTAGGGCGGCGAGGATGTCAAGATCCTTGCATGGCGCGGATTAATTCGGCAGCTACTTCTGGACGGGAGAATTCCGGAGGTGGTAATTCTCCTTTGCGCAGCAGTTCCCGGACTTTCGTTCCCGAAAGGTGGATTCTTTCTTCAGGTAAACTGGGGCTAGTTTTGGTGGTTGCCATTCCCGAAGTGCGGGTACAGTAGAAAGCGTGTTCAAACTTCATCGGCACGATTCCCAATTCCCCAGGCTCGAACTCATCAAAGATATACTGAGCATCGTAGGTTCCGTAGTAGTCCCCGACTCCGGCATGGTCACGACCGACGATAAAATGGGTACAACCGTAGTTTTTGCGGATAATAGCGTGGAAAATTGCTTCCCGGGGGCCGGCGTAACGCATAGCTGAGGGGTTGATAGCCAGAATAACGCGATCTTGGGGGAAGTATTTATCCATCATGATCTCATAGCAACGCATCCGCACATCGGCTGGCACATCATCGCTTTTGGTAGCGCCGACAAGAGGATGCAAGAATAAACCATCTACCACTTCTAGGGCGCATTTTTGAATGTATTCGTGGGCCCGGTGGATGGGATTACGGGTTTGGAAACCGACAATCGTTTTCCAAGCTTTTTCGTGGAACATTTGGCGCGATTGCAGAGGATCGATCTGATATTTGGGAAACTGGGGATGAGGATTGCGCTGAAGTAACCAAATCGGACCTGCGAGGTTAATTTCTCCCTGTTCATAGAGGACTTTTACCCCGGGATGTTTCTGGTCGTCGGTACGATAGACGTTAACTGCTTCGTGGGCCTTATTGTAACGGTATTTTTGGGTTAATTCCAGGACTCCGACAAAGTTGCCTTCGCTGTCATCTAAACGAATCCAGTTGCCTTCTTGGAGCGGATCCGCCACTTCTTCCCTAACGGAAAGAGTCACGGGAATTGCCCAGGGTAAACCATTGATTAGACGCATATCATCGACGACTTTTTCGTAGTCGTCCTGTTCCATAAAGCCTTTGAGGGGACTGAAACCACCAATAGCAATCATAACTAAATCCGAGAGCGCTCGTTCATCTAAGGAAACTCGCGGTAGTTTTTCAGCTAGGGCCAGAAATTCGGCTTTTTCGGCAGCGGTAGCAATACGATTAATTAATTGCCCACCGTGGGGCGCGATTCCTTCGGTCAGTACAGTCATAAAAATTTCTTTACATTGTCACGGTTTATCCTATCAGAAGTTGGCTAACCCTTAATCAAGGGGTTGGGACTAGCGATGATTTTCCAGTCGGAACAGTTTACAATAATATTTGTAAAGAATTGTAAATAATTATGAGCGAAAAAGTTGTCCTGATTGTCGGCGCTACGGGGGGTATCGGTGCCACTTTAGCCCGTAAACTAGCTGTTAATGGTCATAAACTCGTATTAGTGGCCAGAAATGCCGATAATTTATCTAATTTAGCCAGTGAGTTGCCTTGTCCCTCTTTAATTGTGCCGACGGATATCACCAATCCGACTCAGGTAGAAACTTTGATGGCAAAAATTGTCTCCCATTACGGCCGGTTGGATGTGTTGGTTAATGCGGCCGGAGCCGGTGTGATGAAACAATACAATAAAATCACGCCGGAAGATTTAGATAAAATGCTCGACCTCAATCTGAAGGGAAGTTTTTATACCTGTCAGGCTGCCGCTAATGTGATGAAGGAAAATAAAGCCGGTCATATCTGTAATGTGGTGGGAATTTTAGGTAAGCATTCTATGGCTATGGCTGCCGCTTATTGTGCTTCTAAATACGGGGTGGTCGGTTTTAGTAAATGTTTGGCCGATGAGTTAAAACGCTATGGTATTAAAATGACTTTATTCTATTTTGGTGGTGTCGATACTCCTTTTTGGGATCAGGTGAGCTTAAAAGTTGATCGCACTAAAATGTTAACCGCTCAAACCGCCGCCGATGCTATCTATTTTGCCATGAATGCTGAACCCCAAGCCGTCCCCATGGAAATTAATATTCAACCCGATAGTCATCTCTTTTTTTAGTCATCAGGAGTCAGGAGTTGGGGTTGGGTACATCTCATTTTTGTCAATCTACTAAGTTGGGATTTTTAAAGGGAAACTTTCTTTCTACTAAAATCGGGTGTTACTTCTGGTTTTATCCCCCAATCCAAGCTTTTGGGGGGTTCTACCCCCCAAACACCCCGTTGGGGGCGTGGCGCCGCCCCCAAACCCCCGCGCATTAGTTTTTCGGTGGGATGCTTACACGCAGCTGCTGATATATCTGTAATAATTTAAGGGTCACTGATAATTGCTGATTGTCGGTGTTTCTGCAAATGTGGGATGCACCCGTTGGGGTTTTAGGGTATTAGTTGAAATTCCCCATTTCCCCATTTCCCCACTCCCCACTTACTAACACTCAACCACTTTTTTGACTTTATCTATGTTTGTTGATCATATTCATTTTTATGTAGAATCGGCCAAAAAATGGCGAGATTGGTTTGTGCGGGTGATGGATTTTCAGGCGATCGCAAGTTTAGTTAATCTCCATACGCACACGGAAATAGTTGGCAATGGCATCCAAAAAGATAAAACTAAACAGATTATTTTTATCTTATCTTCTCCCTTAAATTCCCTTAGTCCCGTGGCGGAATTTTTAAGTAAATATCCTGAAGGGGTGGCGGATGTAGCTTTTCAAGTAGAGGATTTAGACAGTTTAGCTAGGAGAATTAAACAGGACATTTTTATTCAGGAAACTGTTTTGGCTAGGGGTAAGATAAAAAGCTGTCAAATCTCTAGCATTGCTGATCTCAAACATACGTTAATTGAAAGGCAGGGAATCACGCCAATTTTAGCCGATCCTCATCTGATTCAATACGATGGTAGGGAACAATATAATCAGGATATTCTGGCGATTGATCACTTAGTTTTAAATGTTTTTCAAGGGAATTTAGAGTTAACAGCCAATTGGTATGAGGAAAATTTAGGCTTTAAAAAAAGGCAAACTTTTACTATTAAAACGGAGCGTTCTGGTCTTTATTCTCAGGTACTTGTTTACCCCGAAACTGAATTAAAATTACCGATTAATGAGCCAGATAGTAACAGTTCTCAAATTCAAGAATTTTTAGATATTAATCAAAAATCTGGCATTCAACACATTGCTTTAAAAACAGAAAATATTGTAAACTTAACTCAAAAATTCCGAGATAGGCAGGTAGAATTTTTATCAGTTCCAGACAGTTATTATCAACTAATTAACTATCAAAAAAAAGATTTTAATATTGCTGATTGGGAATGGTCAGAAATAAAAAAACAGGAAATTCTCATCGATTTTGAACAAAATAGTCATTCCCTCCCGGAAAAGCCGACTTTACTGCAAATTTTCACTAAACCAATTTTTTCCCAGCCGACTTTCTTTTTTGAATTAATCGAGCGACGTCATGCCGCTAGAGGTTTTGGAGAAGGCAACTTCCGGGCCTTGTTTGAAGCGATCGAACGGGAACAAATACAGCGAGGAACTTTAGATTAGAGTCAGAAAAGCGAGAATTTTTCCCATGAGACTAAGTAGGTAGGTGTTAAAAGTTTTCAGGCACCCCCCTTATCAAGGGGGGCAGGGGGGATCCCCCCGCCTATCGGCACCCCCCTTATCAAGGGGGGCAGGGGGGATCGAACCTAAAATCCATTTTTAATTTAATTATAACCAGCTACTTATCAACGATAACGTAATTCAATCACATCTTTTTTGATCGTGACATCATAGGAACCAAAAAAAGTTTGTCCCAAGAGTCCTAACCCTTCCATTTGGGGAGAAATACCAACAATCTGATTAGATAAAACCACCTCGCCAACTTTAATAGAATTAATGCGACCAAGATAAACCCTAACGACACCGCCAGCGGTATGAGCGAGTACTTCCCTTTCCCGTTTGACTTTCATCGCTTTTGCCATGGCATCGGTAAGGACGATGCCACTAGCTCCCGTATCAAAAAGCATTTCATAATAGTGACGGTGATTAAAAACCACCATCACCGTGGGAATGCCATTAACCCGGCGTTGAATCGGTAACTGATAAACTTGCGGGGAATTTTTCCTATTTCTAGATGAACCGCCACAGAGACGGCTAAGATCTATCTGTTGTCCATCTGCTCTTTGGAGAAAGCATTCCGATTGAGCGAGAGTCGCGGCGGTGAAGGGAAATAACAGCAGGGTGCTGGACAAAGCGATCGCAGAAATAGACCTATTCATGGGTTTAACATCGAGAAGACCGACTCGGAAAAGAACGCTTCTAGCTCTATAATTCCCCAAAAATGCGGGAAAATAACGGGGGTTTAACCGGGGGGCCAGGTCATTGGGCGATCGCCTAAGAGATGGACATGAAGATGAGCGACGGTTTGACCCCCATGTTCCCCATTATTGATCACCACGCGATAACCTTGACTTAATTTAGCTTCGGCGGCCACCTTTTTAACAGTTAGTAACAAATGTCCCAATAAATCGCGATCGCTGTCGCTGGCTTCCTCTAGTTTCGGAATCGGTTTTTTGGGGATAATGAGGATATGGGTGGGTGCTTGGGGATTAACATCTCGAAAAGCGAGAACCAGATCATCTTCATAGACGATCGAGGCAGGAATTTCTTTACGGATAATTTTGCTAAAAATAGTCTCGCTCATAGACAAATTGCTTTTTTTTTAACTATACCATTAAGCTCTCAGCTTTTCTGGTTAGGTTATCCCCAGAAATACGCTGATTTTCCGGGTAAATTCCCAGATAAAATCATTTTTATGCGGAAAACTAGCCTAACATCCTGTTTCATTTTCCTAAGAACTCACTTTATTTTTACTTGAGCCAAAATGTTAGCAAGGGTTTGGAGTGCGGCAATTATCGGCATCGATGCCATTAAAATCGGGGTAGAGGTGGATGTATCGGGGGGATTACCCGGAATTGCCGTGGTGGGTTTACCCGATACCGCCGTGCAGGAGTCGAAAGAAAGGGTAAAAGCTTCCCTAAAAAATGCCGGATTTGCCTTTCCCATCCGCAAAATTGTCATCAATTTAAGTCCCGCCGATATCCGCAAAGAGGGGCCGATTTATGATTTACCGATTAGTATCGGCATTTTAGGGGCTTCCGAACAGGTAGAAGCCGATTTATTGGGGGATTTTCTCTTTTTAGGTGAATTATCCCTCGATGGTAGTTTGCGTCCCGTGGCGGGGGTTTTACCCATTGCTGCCGCTGCCGAAAAAATGGGGATTAAGGGTTTAGTGGTTCCTGCCGATAATGCCAAAGAAGCGGCCGTGGTCAAAGGCGTACAAGTGTATGGGTTTCGTCATCTATCGGAAGTGGTAAATTTCTTAAATGAACCCGATCGCCATTCACCGATGACTTTTAACGCTGCCGAGGAGTTCGGGCGATCGCGGGTAAATCTCCCCGATCTCAAGGATGTTAAAGGTCAAGCAATTGGCCGTCGGGCCCTGGAAATTGCCGCAGCTGGAGGTCATAACCTAATTTTTGTCGGGCCACCGGGCAGCGGTAAAACCATGTTAGCGCGACGTTTACCAGGTATTCTGCCCCAGCTTACCTTTGCCGAATCCCTAGAAGTCTCCCAGATTCATTCCGTCGCTGGATTACTGAAAGATCGAGGTTCTCTGGTGCGCGAGCGTCCTTTTCGCAGTCCCCATCACTCCGCTTCCGGAGCGGCGCTGGTGGGAGGTGGCACTTATCCCCGACCAGGAGAAATCTCCCTTTCCCACCGTGGTATTTTATTTTTGGACGAATTAACGGAATTTAAGCGCAGTGTCTTGGAATATCTCCGGCAACCCCTAGAGGATGGTTATGTGAGCATTTCTCGCACTCGTCTTTCTGTCGCTTTTCCGGCCCGTTTTACCCTGGTGGCCAGCACCAATCCCTGTCCCTGTGGTTATTACGGCGATTCGGTGCAACCCTGCAGCTGTTCACCGCGACAACGGGAACAATATTGGGCGAAATTATCGGGGCCGCTTTTAGACCGTATTGACCTACAAGTGACCGTAAATCGCCTGAAACCGGAAGAAATGACCCAAGAGAGTCGGGGAGAAGCTTCTGAGCAAGTGCGGCAACGGGTAGAAAGGGCCAGACAAAAGGCCAGCGATCGCTTTCAGAATACGGGGATTCGCTCTAATGCGGAGATGAATTCCGAGCATTTGCGGGGTTTTTGCGCTCTTGATCATAGCAGTCGCCATATTTTAGAAGGGGCAATCCGAAAATTGGGTTTATCGGCCCGAGCAATGGATCGCATTCTCAAAGTTGCCCGCACCATTGCCGATTTAGGAGATAGTGAAATGCTGAAAAGTTCCCACGTTGCCGAAGCAATTCAGTATCGCACTCTCGATCGTTTAAGTTAGGGTTTGCGGCAAAAAGTTTGTTGCTGGGGTTAGGAGTCGGTCGTCAGGATTCAGGATTCAGGATTCAGGATTCAGGAGGCGGTCGGCGGTCGGCAGGAGTTGAGAGTTGGGGTTTTAGGGAGTTGGGGTTTTAGGGTTTTGGGGTATTAGTTGAAATTCTCCTATCTCCCCACTCCCCCACTCCCCCACTCCCCCATTCCCCCATTTCCCCATTTCCCCATCACCCTACACCCCACACCCCACACCCCACACCCTACACCCTCTTTCAAGTCAGGAGTCAGGAATCGGGCGATTCTAAGCGTTTTTGCCATTCTCGATCGATTTTATCCGAGCGCTCGCTCTCTTGTTCGAGATAGTCTTGATCCGTAGAATAACTAATATCAGCATCCCTAATCACTTTTTGGTCGGCAAATTGACGAGAGTAGGCAAGTTTTTGCTCTAATTCAGGATTACTTTGTGCTAATAAATCTGCTCTTTTTTCTCGCTGTTGATTGCGTTGATTAACCCGCTTATTTCTCCACTGTAAAAAGAAATAACGACCGAGGGGAATCCCCAAAAAAGCAGCGGCATAACTGAGGAGAAAACCGTAGATACCTGTGACTATCGACCCCAGAGAACCGCTCAAATCGACACTATCACTGTTGAGCAAATATCCTAAAACTAAAGCGAGGATAAAGTTAACCGCCCCTAAACCTAAAGCTAAGATAATTTGACCACTATCCGCTTCGCTAAACTTCCAGCGTTTTTCCTTTAGATAGGGCGAAACTGCTTGTACTTTTCTCTCTTTGGTTGTCACCTGTAGATCGGGAAAATAATAGATAATATCGCCTCGATCGGACACTTGCGGCAACCCATTAAAGCGAGTTAAAACTGGGAGTATATAATCTTCTGTCTCCTCATGACTGGGGGTAATACTATCGAGATAGGGAGCAATTTGTGGAGCGATAATCGAGCCACGATTATTTTGAATTACTTTACCGATAGTTTGCCAGCGTCTCTCCTCTAAATTAAAATTAGGATCGCCATCGCCAAAAAGAAAAGAAAAAACTGCCTCGAGAAAATTCATCTTACTAGGGGGTTTTTCTGCCTTAACTTCCCGATCTCTTCTTTCGTAGTAGTTATTACCAAAATCGGGATAAAAAATCCAGAAAAAGTCCGTGGGAAAGAAGTTAATATTAATTTTGCTATCTCCAGAATTGTTATCCGAGTCACTATCTTTGAACATTAAGCCGATCAGGATCGCTAGGATAGCGAGCAACAGGATTAAAATCGAAATAATTAAAACAATGCCAAAGGAAATGCGAATAACATAAAAAACTACTTGCCAGATTTTACTGGCGAAAGCTTTTAACTGCAATTGCCAATATTTATTCAGAAGAATTGAGCGAAAATTTTCAGGGAAAAGATAGATAATCTCCCCCGTATCTGCTACCTGTAAATGTCCCCCCGCTTCCGCAGCTAAAGCTAATAATCCCTTTTGTGCAGCGTTAATCTCTAAACCCGATTTTGCCGCCACATCACCCACCGTAACCCGATAGCCTAATTTTTCGATCGATTGTAATAGAGACTCTTGGGGATTCATAGAAAATACTGTTCCTGTCGATTATCCTATTTTCTAGTTTAGTTTTGATTTTGTCTTTTTGGCAGCGGCTATCTTGATTGACAGGTGCGGCATTTTGGACTCGATCGAGAAAATATCGTTATAATTGTCCCAATAGTCGCAAAAAGCAGGGCTAAACTGTATAAATAGTTACTTTATAAGCAATTATCAGAGGTGAGCATGAATGCGTCGGAACAGGCAAAAGGATTAGAATTAACGGCGAAGATCGCCACACTCGTCAACCTGTTTAAACAAGAATTCCCCGATGCAAAGGCAGATCTGAAACCTTGGCGCAATGATCCCCACACAAGGGAGTTAACGGATCCCGACTCGATCGATATCGCTTTCCATTTTCCCGGTTGGAGTCCCAGAATTCAAGGGCGCAGTATTCTGGTACAAATTCGTTTTCATCTCGATAGCGAGGATCAGCATCAGCGTTTGATTGGCTTAGAAATGCAGGCTTTTAACCATCAAGGAACTGCTTGGCGACTATCTACGGTGGAAAATTGGCAATTAGTCGGCAATTATCAACCTTCTCCTAAGGTGGCTGATAAGTTAAAATATTTCAGCCGGCAGGTGTTTGAAGTTTTTAAAAATGAGCATCGATAAGGCTCTTTCGGCACTCTCGGCAAAAGATCGTTATTCGATCGAGATTAAATCGGTCATAATGTCAAGCTATAGGACTAAATTAATTCTTGAAAGTGCTTCGCTTGAGCGGAAATTTTTAACATTTTTTCTGGTTGATCATGAATCTCATTTTTTTGAGAGGATTTACGGCTGCTGGTGGTTGTTTTAGAAATACTGATATTTTTAATACTAACAAAGCGATATTGATAGTCCTGAAGAAAATCGGGTTGATTCCAAAATAAGCGTCCGATTTCACGACAATAGGAGACAAAGCATTTGGCTCCTTTTAATTGTTTAATTATCGATGAATTAGAATCTCTGCTTTTCTTCATTTCCAGACAAAGGATAACTTTTTCAGAAGTGGTATTAGCGATAATTATAAAATCTGCACGCTTACACTCACCTTTACTACCAGTAAAAATTTTGCGGACATCAAAAAACTCATCTAGCTTGATCACAATAACTCGATCAGGTTCAGGCATTCCACTAATCACAAACGAATAGTTATCTTGATTTTCTGTCAGTTTCAGTAAATAAATATCTCGTTTGTACTCTTTTTTATATTCCAACTCTACTATCGCACACTTGCTAATCATTTCTTTGAGGATAGCAATATCAGACATTACTCCTCACCCCAAATAATAGCCGTTTGAATACGATTCATATTTTCGATAGTAGTATCAAAACTGCCTGCTTCGATACCCATTTCGTGATCAATTTTAGCGGGAGTTAAAGTGTTAAATTGGGTCTTTCTTTTTTGTCCTTTTAACATCTTTGAATCTTCTTCAGCAATATAGACTTTAACTTGATTAGCCGATAATAATTCCTCTTGTCTATAGCCTTCTTCTGCGGCAATTTGTTTCAGGTGTGGTTTATTATGGTTAAGCATAATTAATGTGTTGATTTCTTTGATAATATAATCACTGTGAGTAGTAATAAAAACTTTAATACCAATGTTGATCAGTCGAGCGAAAAGTTTAGCGATACGGCGTTGATTTTCTGGATGGAGATTTAATTCAGGTTTATCTACTATCAACAAATCTCCGATGCGAGCTTCGTGTCTTAAATAAAAGCCAATGTCTAAAAGAGAACGTACAGCACTAGAACTTTCATCCATCGATAGTCTAAGTCTTTTTCCTTGTCTTTTTACTTTAGGAATGTAATAAAGTTCATCATTGTTAGTAATCATATATTGACCACCAATAATATCGGCAAAATCTTCTAAAATACTGGGATGATTTTCGGCAATAAAGCTAGTTTTTTTGACAATTGTTTCTATTTGTCTAGTAAAATCTACATTTTTTTTGACTGGTAGCGCATAATCCTGAGAAACATTAAATAACAGTTCACTAGGATCAAAATTGCTATTTTTGCTAATTTCTTCCAGTAAACGATTACGAGCAAAATTTAACTCTTTGCGAAAAATTGCCGCTCCTGTCCTTTCTGCACTGGCAATAAATGGCCTGGGAAAAAACTGAGAGAAAATTATATCTTGGATGCTGTTGGAAATGATATATTCGATATATTCAAGAAAATCACCTCCCAGATTTATTTTTTCTGTTTCTGTTTCTGTTAATAATGCAATGGATAAATAAGGCTCATTTTCAGGTTTGCTAATCGAGATAATTTCCCATATTGCTGTACTAATTTTCTTTTCATACTTATTTTGAAATTGAATATTGTCAAAATTTAATTCTATCTGAAAATCAACATTTTTAAACCTCTCCTCGTTAGCCGCAAAAACTTCAGGTATTTGTTGAATATATCTTTGACAACCTGTAGTAATAATACTTTCACACTGTTGAACATACTCCTGTAGATCGAGACTAATTACACCATCAGAAAGTAGTTGCTCAATTTTTTCTTTGAGGCCAAATCTTGGCCCCGTTAATAGTCTTCGCCAATTGTCTAAAAAACCGAATAAAGCGTAGGTAGCATAAGTTTTACCTGTATTATTACCACCACAGATAATTGTGAGGTCGCCTAGACTGAATTCTGCCTGTTTTAAAATGCCAAGATTTTTAATTTTAACTTTCATGTTTGTCTTAGGTTTAATATTCACGATTATAGATAATTGTGGGTCATTTGATCAAGTCCCACACTATACATTCAACTTTGATTGTCAAGGTTGCTTACAGAAATTATAACCTTTCTAAGGCTTTTCTCTCTTTTTCAGTCACTTCTCGCCATTGACCGGGTTGTAATCCTGTTAAGCATAATTTATTGTTTTTGTCAATAGTAATGGCTGTTCTAATTAATCTTAAAGTGGGATAACCAACGGCAGCCGTCATCCGTCTTACCTGACGATTTCTCCCCTCAGTTAAGGTAATTTCTAACCAAGCGGTGGGGACAGATTTTCGATAACGAATCGGTGGCTCTCTGGGGGGTAAATCTGGTTCAAAATCTAGTGAATTAACTATTGCTGGTCGAGTGCGATAATCCTGAATAGGAAGACCTTGACGCAATTTTTCTAAAGCGTTTAGGTCTGGAATTCTTTCGACTTGTACCCAATAGGTACGCGGATGAGCAAATTGACGATGACCCAAACGATGCTGTAATTGACCGTTATCTGTGAGTAATAATAATCCCTCGCTGTCCCTATCTAAACGACCGACAGAATAGATATTTGGGATGGGAATATAATCTTTTAAAGTCGAGCGACCATTTTCATCAGTAAACTGACATAATACATCGTAGGGTTTATAAAAAAGGATATATTTATTCAAGGGAAAAAGGAGTCAGGAGATAGGAGTCAGGAGCTTTTTGCTTTTATCAGTAAAAATCAAACAGTAATCCGTGAAAAGAAAGCTCTGAACTTGCCACTTAATACTGTTCACCGAATACTTAAATCTGATTACTGATTACTGATTACTGATTACTGATCACTGATTCAATCCCGTTGATGGGAGAATTGATAAGCACCGACAATCGAGAGAAGAATAGCGACGATTAATAAAATGGGGATAGCAAACCAAGGAAATTGATTTATATCGTAGGCTGCGGCTCTTAATCCTAGACTAGCATAGGTGAGGGGCAAGGAATAAACAATAATTTTTAATGGCCAGGGTAAGGTTTGGGGGTCGAAAAAAGTTGCTCCTAAAAAAGACATCGGCACGATTAAAAAGTTATTATACAGACTGACACTTTCGAGGGATGTAACTCGCAATCCGACAATTGCCCCTAAACCGGCAAAGACGGCACAATTTAAGATTAAAATTAATAAAAAGAGGGGATTGAGAAAACTGGCAAATTTTCCTGTAAATAAGATAGCAACGAGAATCACTGATGCAGAAGTCATTACACCGCGCAAAATTCCCGCGAAAACTTTGCCTAAAAATAATGAGAGGGGATGGACGGGCAGTAATAATAATTCCTCGAAGGTTTTACTAAATAAGCGATCGCCACAGATGGAAAAGGTGGTTCCCCCGAAACTGATCGCCATTGAGGACAGGGCCACCATTCCGGGTAAAATAAATTCTAGATAAGAATCGCCGAGTGAGGGTTTCATCGAGCGATCGAGGGCGCTTCCCAACCCCAACCCGAAACCGATAATATAGATTAGGGGAGAAACTAAACCTGTGGCGGCGATCTGAAGGACTCTCGCCCGTAAATCTAGCCATTCTCCCCAAAATACGGTTAAAGTGTCTGTTAATATCGTCTGAGCTTGAGCTAGTTTCACTGGTATTTTGGTTAATTAGTAAATATACTTTTGATAACTATTCCCTGAAACTTCATGGTGCGATTTGGTAGATGCTTTTTACCTGAGTTAATCGAGTGGCAAACAATAACGCGGCTAGAATATCCTCCCGTTCCAAATCATCGTAGTCGGCTAAAATATCTTCCATACTCATGCCAGAACTAAGTAATTCTAGGATAAATTCAACAGGATAACGCAATCCTCGAAGGCAAGGTTTGCCGTGACATATATTCAAATCGAGGGTGATTCGCTGCAAAAGTTGTTTTTCCATCGGTAATTCAGTTGCTTGTCATCGCCAGTTATTGAAAAATTTGACCTGCCTTTTTCCGGCTCTCCCAGCTTTGGTGGGTAAAATGTATTCTAAGATACATTTCTCCTAGCGAGGGGGTGGAACGAACCACAAAGACACAAAGGACACAAAGATCGATCGATCCTATGTAAGTTAAACTTATCACACAGAACCTAGAAG
>NZ_JAPZRB010000461.1:0-11408 GCF_027531105.1 Microcystis sp. LE18-22.4A | reverse complement strand
TGATGTTTTTTCTTAAAGTTAGGATACTTAGTACGACCAGCAAAGAAATTAGTGAAAGCTGTTTGTAGGTGTCTTAACCCTTGTTGTAAAGGTACACAGCTAACTTCGTTTAAAAAGTCTAATTCTTCTTGTTTTTTCCAATCGGTTAGCATTGAAGAAGTTTGAGCGTAGCCTACTCTTTCTTGCTTTTCGTACCAAGCTTGTGTTCGTTCGTGGAGAGCTTTGTTGTAAACTAATCTTACACATCCCAAAGTGCGCCGCAATAGCGACTCTTGTTCTGGTGTCGGGTAAAATCGGTAAGAATAGGCTTTTTCCATGTCTCATATTTTAGCATATATTTCGTAAATGTGCTAATATTTAACAGTAAAGCCGTCGTAGAACGACGGGGTTTCAGACCCAAAATTTTCGATGATGGCGTTACTCGCTAACGCAGTTGACACCCGATAACCGATAAATGATACAGGAGTTATCTATGGAAACTATTTTTATCCCCCACCTCCTCAAATCTCCTGATCGACAAAGAGTGATCATCATCGATAATTTTATCCCTGGTCTAGAAACCTTGACACCAGTGCGGGGGACCTTGCTGGTTAGACATGGGGGCAATTTTTTGGAAGTATCGGTGAAAGCAGAAACCATCGTCACCTTAACCTGCGATCGCTGTTTACAACAATATAATCATCGTCTGCAATTAAACACTTCCGAATTAATCTGGCTAGACAAAAATAAAGACTACGATCACTCCTATCCTCTAGAGCGAGAAATAGCCTACGAAGACCTCTCGGAAACTCTCGATCCTAACGGGGATTTTGACCCGCAAATGTGGTTATACGAGCAGTTGTGTCTAACTTTACCCCCCCGTCAACTCTGCGGAGCCAATTGTCAACCACCCGATTTTTTTCTTCCGGAAAATACTGCCATCGATGGTCGTTGGGCCTCCCTAGAATCCTTGAAAAGTCAGTTATCTCAATCGCAAAATTGAGCCTTGATGCCGATTTTTTTCGGGTTTCGAGCCACGAGAAAAGCGATCGAAACCCGATTCTTTACCTGCCCCAAATCTTTTTCAGGACAGTTTCGGGAGTAATATCGGCGACTTTTCCCGTATTGGCTTCAATATATCGATGACGCTCTCCCCCACTCGGTAAAACTCTCTTAGACAACGAAGGAACCAGCAGAGAGAGGGTATAGGTTCCCACGGCCACGGCTAACTGTAAAGGGACACTTTCGGTAGCTAATAATAAATTAGCACCCGCGATCATAGCCGCCATTTTACCGATATCGGCCGTTCTGGACACTTTTAAGTTATTATCCATGGCTTTGAGCGCTAAAACCCAAGCTTCATCCAGTTCTCCCTGGATCGCGACAATTGGTAAATCCGGTTGTTGATGGCGAATGCCTTGGATAATTTCTAGCCAACTCTCTAGGGGATAAAGCGTTTCCAGTCCTTGGCTGATGCTCAGATCGCTACCGCCGGCGTAGAGGAGAATATAGCCGCTATCCTTGATATTGAGGCGTTGCTGTTCCATTTCCGCCCAATCGATATCATCCCGATTCAATGTTATTTTTAAAGGTGGACAGGGTGCGGCAATCTTTAACCCTTTGACCAGTGCGTGATAATTATCCGCTAGATAGCCTTCCGTTAGCCGGGGTACTTGTTGCGATAAGAACCAGCTGCCATTATTTTCATAGCCTATACGGTTAGGAACACCATTTAACCAGAGTAAAAGATTGATAGCAGGACGATTGGTGAGACTAATGGCGATTTCGTACTCCCGGTCTCGAATTACTCCCAAAATATTTAAATAATCTGCTAATCCGTACTGATCTCGATAGTCAAATAAAAGCACTTCCCTAACCTGGGGACAGAGACGATAGGCAGCTTTTGCCCTAGGTTCGACCAAAACATCGATAGTACCTTGGGGGTAAGTTTGCCGGAGAGTTTCTAGAGTGGGAAAAAACAGCAGTTGATCGCTAATTCCTCCCGGTACAAGGGTTAATATTCGCATTTTATCTGGATATACCTGAATCGATCAGCTTAATTTTAGCAGTGTCCCTCGTTATTCACTAAATCTGGGCAGCTATGTTTTTTCTGAACAGAATGCGATCGCAGATTCTCTTAACTATTACCCGAAGGATTAGAACCGTACATAGCATTTAAAACCAAAGCGGGGTCAACGTATTGATGGCCGTACATCAGTCCCCAGTGCAGGTGTGGTCCGGTGGTGCGTCCGCTCATTCCCACTCTAGCCATGCGGGCCCCTGCCGGTATATCCTGACCGAGAGTAAGGACGATTCCTCCTGACCTGTCAATCAAAAAAGTACCGCGGCTGTCGGATTGAACCGAACCCATGAGATGACAATAAATATGTGTCCATTGACCCGATTGCATCTTAATCATGGTGCCACAGCCTGTATGATCGGATAATTCGACGATTCTGCCGGTCCACCAATTGCGAATATAACTGCCCAAGGGTGCGGCCAGATCTAACCCGGCATGAAATTGTTGACTGCCATCCATGGGAGAGGAACGATAACCGAAACCAGAGGTATAGGTTTGAAAGTTTTCCACGGGGAAGGAGGCCCCGGCCCAAGCATTTTGAGCTATGAGGGTGGGATTAGCTTTAACGGGGTGTAAACGGTCAAATCCTAGAGAAATTAACGTGACAAGACAGCTAATCGCTAAAAAACGCAGGAATTTAACAGGCAGATATTTGAGCATGAGACTTAACTCCAGACACCACAATTAAATATACCGCTAATTTTACCGGCGGCTTTTAACCGATATTTTAGTTAAGTTTTGAGTTATTATTGACCATTGGTTAGGGGTTGAGAACATTTCCCCTCAGGCTGCCAATTCCCCGACTCTCCCACTTACTTTTTATTTTTTACTGACTCGTACCATGTTAGACCTAAAGCAAATTAGAGAAAATCCAGAGGAAGTACAGAAACGCTTAGATAGTCGGGGAGGGAGTTATGATATTGCCCCTATTCTCCAGTTAAATCAACAACAGAAGGCTTTGGAGTTAGAACGCAGCAGTTTACAGGGCCGGGGTAACGAAATCGGTAAACTGGTGGGACAAAAAGTGAAAAGTGGCAGCGATGTCAACAGTCCCGAAATTTTGGCAATGAAAACAGAAGGAAACGAGATTAAAAGTAAACTAGCTCAATTAGAACCGCAGGAAAAAGCCATTAAAGCGGCCATTGACCAAAAAATCTTAGATTTACCCAATTTACCCAGTGAAACCACTCCCATCGGTAAGGATGAACGGGAAAATGTCGAAGTCAGACGCTGGGGAGAGGAATATAAACCCACCAACCCGAATATTTTGCCTCACTGGGAAATTGGGGAAAAATTGGGCATTTTAGACTTTGAACGGGCAGTAAAGATCGCCCAGAGTCGTTTTGTTAATCTTATCGCTGTCGGGGCTGCCCTAGAAAGAGCTTTAATTAATTTTATGCTCGATCGCCATATTGTCGCCGGTTATACAGAAGTTTTACCGCCAATTTTAATTAATAGTGACTCCCTGCGCGGGACGGGACAACTGCCGAAATTCGCGGAAGAAAGCTTTAAATGTCGAGATGATGAGCTTTGGTTAGCACCAACGGCAGAAGTACCTGTAACTAACCTTTATCGCGATGAAATCCTCTCATCGGAGCAATTACCGATCAAACACTGTGCCTATACCCCTTGTTTTCGTCGAGAAGCGGGCAGCTATGGCAAAGATACGAGGGGCTTGATCCGTTTGCATCAATTTAATAAGGTGGAAATGGTCAAAATCGTCCATCCTGACGCTTCTGCTCAGGAACACGAAAGTTTAGTCGCTAATGCGGAGGCAATCCTGCAAGCTTTACAGTTGCCCTATCGCGTGATTGAATTGTGTAGCGGTGACTTGGGTTTTGCGGCGGCCAAATGTTATGACTTAGAAGTGTGGCTACCTTCGGCTAATACCTATCGGGAAATTTCCAGTTGTTCTAATTTTAGAGACTTCCAAGCACGACGGGCAAATATTCGCTTTAAAGAAAAAGGGCAAAAAGGCACTAATTTTGTCCACACCCTCAACGGTTCGGGATTAGCGATCGGTCGTACTATGGCTGCTATCCTAGAAAATTATCAACAGCCGGACGGGACGGTAAAAGTGCCAGAAGTGCTGCAACCCTATCTAAAACGGGAAGTTATTTGTTAATTTTTGATAAAAATGCTTGACAAAATGTCTATATAGGGTTTGCTGAATAAATCTAAAAACCTTGTTGGGTAAGACTTTTAGACCTTTTGTCAATCAAAAAGTACCGGATATGGGAGTGATCAGGGGGAAAACTCAGGTACTTTTTCCCTGAAAATTGGGTAGTTGACCACCTGAAAATCGGTAAAACCCTACACCCCACACCCCACACCCCACACCCTGCCCCCAAGAAAAACTTTTTGCCGCAAACCCTATATAGTGCATTTGAAAGAATTGAGCTTAACCCCACTCTAGAATTGCCTGTTTTAAGGCTCCTTCGGGCAAATTGGCGGGATCAAAAGAATCACCCGCTTCTATTCTGGCTAAAGCTTCAAAAAAAGCCCTCACACCACTGGCCGGTCCGGATGGGTGGTCCATAATTCCGGTTCCCGCATTGAGGATAACATTACGTCCGTAATCCCCAAGGACCTGGGGAACAATACCTGGACGAATGCCGGCCGAGGGAACCGGAAAAACGTTTCTATCGCGCAAAATATCGCGAATTTTGCCTTCCTCCTGGGGATCGAAGGGTAAACTACCGTAGGCGGCGGGATATAGCACCGCATCGGCTCCCGCGTGGGCCATCATCGTTCCCAAAACCACAGAATAGGCTAATCCCGTATCAGTACCGGCACACATCGCTCCGGCAAAGGCAGGATGGGCGAAAATAGGCACATCGATCGCCGGATCACTGGCTAAAGCTTCTAAAACGGAAAAACCGTAGGTAAGAACGTTTAATAACAGGGCATTAGCCCCATGTTTCACTAATAAACGGGCTTTTCTCTGCAATTCGTCCGCTTTTCCAGTGACATTGACCGCATAGAGAACATTTCTACCAGTTTGCTGCCGCACTTCCTCCAAAACCCGACGACAACAATCTAGGCGCTCGTGGGTGGGAGCCACGGGAAGATCCGCCATGATTTCATCATCTTTAATCACGTCTAAGCCAGCAAAAGCCACTTCTCGCAGGATATCGGCGTGATCTTGGGCCGATAGTCCTAAAGCGGGTTTAAAAATTGCCATCACTAGAGGTCGATCATAAACCCCCAAACGTTGCCTAATTCCTGTGATTCCCAGCTTGGCTTTCGTGCCGTAGGTTTCGGGGAGATACACCCCCACCACTTTTCCGGCTCCAGCCATGGAATATTTGCCGAAAATCATGGTTAAAAGACTGGCGATGTCATTTTCAACGTTTATCTGGGGAAAACGCACCCTAGCCACCTTATAACCGTCGGCTTCCTCCCTGATCCCCACCACTTCCCCTAGGTGTTGTTGCAGCTGCTCTTGACGATGACTGTGGCGATCGCTCCAAGTGCCAGCGGTTTGACCGATAGCGATCGTTTTTGCCTGTTTTTCGGCATTAATAGCGGGAGGAAAGCGATAATCGACAATAATAGTCATAAAAGGTAAAAAAAGGGAGTGGGAATTATAAATTATAAATTATGAATTATGAATTGGGGAGGTGGGGAGGTGGGGAGGTGGGGAATTGGGGAGGTGGGGAGGTGGGGAAGTGGGGAGGTGGGGAAGTGGGGAGGTGGGGAGGTGGGGAAGTGGGGGAGTGGGGAGGTGGGGAAGTGGGGAAGTGGGGGAGTGGGGAGGTGGGGAATTGGGGAATTGGGGAGGTGGGGAGGTGGGGAGGTGGGGAAGTGGGGAGCCTTTTTTCAGTAAACAGTAATGGGTGAAGTGAAAACTCACATCTGATAACTGATAACTGATAACTGATAACTGATAATGGCTTCGATCGGTTTTCTCACCTATTGACAAGGGTTCCGCTAAAAGCCTACAAGTATTTTGGATAGGTATGGCCATTGAGGAACCGACCAAAATATGAAAATAACGACAAGATTACGGGAATCGGGCAAATTTTTCTTAAAAAGCGGTGCTAGTATTGCCCTAGCACTATTTTTAATCTTAAGTCTGTTCACGGCTAAGGGGACTGCCCCTGCTTTAGCTGTGCTTGCTCAGGGTGACGCGGTAACGGATCCCACTGCTATTTTACGCAATGCCTTACCCATAGATAATAAACCAATTCGTCAAGTGCAACAATCGATCGAAGATATTGCCAAACATCTGCGGGCCAAACGTTGGAGTCCGATTAAAAAAGATGTCAAGGATGCCAATTATGCCCTTTCTACCAAAAGCAAGGCTATCTTAGATAGTGTTCCCGAAGCAAGTAAAAGCCAAGGGGAGGAATTAATCGAAAAACTCAAAACGGGAGTGGCAGACCTCGATACGGCCGTAGAAGCGAAAGATAAAGAGGCAGTTTGGTCAACCAGACGGGAATTGCTCAATAATATCACCGCTTTAGAAGAATTAATGGTGGTGGGTTTTCCCTTTAACGTTCCCCCGGAATACGCTAACTTGCCGCAATTGCGAGGACGTGCCACCGTAGAGATGCAGACCACCAAAGGGGATTTAACCATCGTTGTGGATGGTTACAGCGCTCCGATTAATGGGGGTAACTTTGTGGATTTAGTCCAACGGGGTTTTTATGACGGTTTACCCTTCATTCGCAGCGAAGATAATTTCGTTGTGCAAACCGGGGATCCCGTCGGTGCAGAAGAGGGATTTATTGACCCGAAAACTAAGCAATATCGCTCTATTCCCTTAGAAATTTTGATTAAAGGGGAAGAAGAACCAGTTTATGGCAATACTCTCGAAGAATTAGGGATTTACTTACCCAGTCTCGCCTTGCCTTTTAACGCTTTTGGTGCATTAGCCCTAGCGCGTCCGGATACTAATCCTAACGGAGGTTCCTCGCAATTCTTTTTCTTTAAATTCGATAATGAATTAACTCCTCCGGGGTTTAATCTCATGGATGGTCGTTATTCGGTTTTTGGCTATTTAGTCCAGGGAAAAGAGGTGTTAGAAGAACTTACCGATAAGGATAAGATTATCACCGCTAAAGTGGTTTATGGCTTAAATAATCTCGTCCAACCTAGCTAGGGTGGGGGTTTTTAACTAGGTTTTGTCAAGGCAAAAGATTAGTCAAGATAGGGGAAGCAGCTCAGATTCTGGGCGCTTCCCCCCATACCCCCAGAAAGTAGCAATTATCGGGGTCAATATTTCCCGCTAGTGAAAGCGATGCAGCTAGTAGATGTTACTGTGTTAACGACCTTTTCAACTTAGAGGAGGGTAAATCGTCCACTATTCGCTTATGTCGGAGTCAGCAGTCACGATCAAAAACTGGTTAATAAAATCAAAGTTCTCGCCCCTGTTTTTGCCGATAATTTAGCCGAGCTTATTCGGGGATGCCTAGAGGATTTATTAATAAAAGTTTTCTATCAAAAGGGAGAATTTAAGTTACTGTGATCGATAGTACTTCTTCAGAAAATGAGCAAGAAAATGTTCAAAAGTTTCAAGAAAAATATCTCTACATTATTGGTCAAAGAACTGATAAATTAGAACAGCAAAAGAATAATCAAGTGTGTAAAACCTATCAAGTACAGCTTGGGGATATTACTGATTTAGAAGTTAATCATGATCTAGGTGTACCCTTCATTGAAGATGAGCGAGAAAACTTACAATTAATTCAATCTCTGTCCGAGCAGAGCAAACCTATTATTGTGATTGATGGCGTTATTTTTCAAATTAACCAAGGAGGAATAGCGAGAGTTTGGTATTCAATTCTACAAGAATGGAGTAACTCAGAATTTGGTCAACATATTATTATTTTAGATAGAAATCAAACCGCACCGAGGCTAAAAAACTTAAAATATTGGTTATTAGAAGCCTACGATTATAATCATAGTGGAAAGGATACTAGAAAAATTCAAGCAATCTGCGATCAGCTGCAAGCAAGTTTATTTATTTCCACCTATTATACAACGCCTTTATTCACTCCCGCAGTTCTCATGGTTCATGACATGATACCCGAAGTCCTGCAAGCGGATTTAAATCAACCAGAATGGCAGGAAAAACACTATGCAATTTTGTACGCATCTAGGTATATTACTATATCAGCTAATACTGCTCGAGATTTAGTTGAGTTTTATCCCCACATTACCTAGGATAAAATTGATATTGTTTATAATGGAGTCAGCCAAGAATTTTCTCGAAGTATAGCTAAAGAAATTGATAGTTTTAAGCAAAAATATCAGATTTTAAAACCATATTTTCTCATCGTTGGTTCCAGGATTAGTCTCAAGGGTTATAAAAATGTCAAATTATTCTTTGAAGCTTGGAATAATTTACCTGAAAATAATAATTTAGCTGTGGTCTGTGTCGGTGGTGATTTAGAGTTAGAGCTAGAATTATCGAAATTAGCTCCAAATATTACCACCTATGTCTTAAAATTAGATGATCAGGATTTAAAAACCGCTTATTCGGGTGCAATTGCCTTAGTTTATCCTTCTCTTTATGAAGGATTTGGACTACCAATTATTGAAGCAATGGCCTGTGGTTGTCCCGTGATTACTTGCTTTAATTCAGCGATTCCAGAGGTAGGAGGTGATGCAGTTTTATACATTGACGGCATCAGTATTGATGAGATGATACAAGCTATCAAAAAAATACAAATTCCTGAAATTCGTCAGCAACTAATAGACAAAGGATTAGAGAGATATAAACAATTTTCTTGGCAGCAAAATTCCGAAAAAATTTATCAAATTATCCTAAAAACTATTACCGAAGTTCAAGAAAATCCTTCTGGTCAGCTTTGGGTAGAATTAAGAAAATTACAAGAAGAAAGACAAAATCAATCTCTGCAGCAATTAATTACATCTATCTCCCTTCAAGAAATGGAATATTCTCTGGAAAAGTTCAAAAATCAGAATAGGCAATTATCAGAAAATATTGAAAGTCTGCAAGAGAAAATTAAGAGTTTATCTACAGCAAAATCAGCTATTAAAAGACTGCTTAAGATTGTAATCAAAAAATCTAAAGTTGCTTACTTTATAAAAAAGAACTATTAGTTTATAGCGTTTTTCAGTCTGCTGAGGTACAAAAGTGATGGGTTTTAGGCAAAAGGCAAGAGGCAGAAGGCAAAAGGGAAGAAAAATAGGTGTACCTCACTAGCTTAGGAAACGCTATAGTAAGCTTAATTGGGAATAACTAAAATATCAATATATTCCCCAGTGTTTAAATTCTCTTGATAAAATGTATAGAGAAAATCTAAACTTATTTCAACAAATGTTCCCTCGTGCAATCTCCATACTCTAGAGGCAAAAGTTTCGATAAAGCTTAAATAACTTTTCTTTCCAGCTAGTCGATTAATTCCGTAGGGCCAAAATTCTACATATAAAGGAACAGATATTTCTCGAAAAAATTCTTGTCCTCCTTGAAATATTAGTCCTTCACTACCTTGACAATCTATCCAAACAAAACCAATTTTTCGAGGATTTAAGATTCCTCGATTCTTTAAGTCATCTAGAGTAATAAACTCGGCTAATTCTCGACTATAGTTGTCTTCATTAAATAAATTATCTGTGACATTGACTGGTTGAATACGGAAGTCGCCACAATTATCAGGGTTACAAACTAATTCTCCTGTACCAGTAAAATTAGCTAATCCGTAGTTCAGTGCTTGTAATCGCTCAGTTAACTGGTTAATCTGAGTATTAAAAGTCAGAAATTGATAATTTAAACCCGAAGCTTCGATAGAGACAGCGGATTGGAAGTAATTACCTTTTAAAGCATAAATGGATGTGGAGCCAATATTAGCACCCAAATCAAGAAAACAAGACTTATCGGGGTGGAATAGACTATGATTTTCCAGAAATGTCATACAGACTAAAAAATCATTTAGCTGAAATGCTTTTCCCTGTAAAGCTCCTTGAAGTTGGACTTTATCAAAAGTGGGATAGAGTAAATAACCGTCAATTTCATCACTTTTGATCATAATTCCATACAGGGATTCTGGCGGCTTTTTGAGACTAAAATTATTGACCTGTTTATACTCTGCTGATTCTCCGAAAATATGTAATATTTCTGGTAAAGTATGGGAGGTAGTCAGCCAATATTCTAATTCTGAGTTATCGGGATTTCTTTTTAGTAAATACTTGTATAAATTAGTAATAAATTTTCGTTGCTGCTCATTATTATTTTGGCTATTTTGTTGATGCTGCTGAAATTCAGAAGACTGTAAAAAAGACTGGATAACTTCCTGAAAAGACCATCCTAATTTGATCTGTTCCAGATAATATCTTTTACCTTCTATATCCGCAGCTCTCTGCAAAAAAGTTTCATAACAAAATTCGATAAAAGTTTCTGGTTGAATAAACATAATTAGTCATCAATTTTTATGAGTGAAAGACTTTTGGTGATTAAGTTAATAATCACTAGAAAGAAAATTTATCTGAGAAATAGCCAAGCTTAAGTTTCTATCATCATCGCTTAGTCCTAAATTTTTAGGTGATGTGGAACCCTCTATTTTTAATTCAATAGTTATTAGAGATGAGTTTTCATTGAGTAGATTGTTAGAGCAGTAAATAAACTTACGAAGATTATTTTGGAAACGATTATATTCAAAGTTCCAAATATCCACTAATTTTTCATTTACCCATACCTCTACCTTAAGTGTAGGGTTTTCTGACGAGAGAAAAACTGTCACTATTTGCCATTCTATAAGCAGGGGAACAGGACAGTCAAGCTGGATAGTAAAAAAAGCATAATCACCTTTTAACCAAGTAAAATTTTCTTCGGGTAAGTAAAACCCTTGTCGGAATAATTGAGGATGAAGGAAATTAGCTAAATAACCAGCAAAACTTACCCGCTTATTCAACTGGGCAACTATTTGATAATTTCCCTCGGTTATATCGGCAAATTTGCCTGTTAGTAAAATTTCTTGCGAACTTAAATATTCTCTTTGCAAAGGATCGGGAGGATGACCTTTTGCCAAATTTCTATAGGGTAAGCAACCATAATAATTAGGAGGTACATAAATTAACTCTGGGATATTTGTGTTGAAAAAAATGAGATTGTTTTCGCTTAAAATATCATTTCTAACCATAAATAAATTGATCCCTTGACTATCAGCATAAATCAGGGAATAACCCTTCTTATCTGCTAAATTTTTCCAAGCTAAAATACTAGCTCCAAAATAATTTGTTGGCTCTTCGGGAATTGTTATGCAAATAATTAACTTAAAATAAAATTCGATGAGAGCGCCTACGCTCAAAAGTAGCTGAAATCCATACAGGGAAGGACTTAAGGCACAAACAGGTTAATACCAAAAGATAGACAATTGAG
>NZ_JAPZRB010000077.1:0-14471 GCF_027531105.1 Microcystis sp. LE18-22.4A | reverse complement strand
AAAGCCACTCTTAATCGTGTCTTGGAACGAAATAGAGGCTTTTAAAGACTGCGTACATGGAGAATTAAAACAAGAATTACCCTCGAAAAGCCTATTTTTCCACTAAGTATTTATGCTCATTGCAAAGGTGAGATGCTCCCTCATTAGCCTTGGCAGTCTTTTTTCCTTTAAAGGTCTGGAAGTACTCACGAAAAATAGCTACCATATAAGTATAGCGGCTAGGGTAAACAACCGCTTGAAAAACCCCTGTAGTCTAATCACTACGCTATCTGCACCTTGACAATCAAAGATATGGGGTTCTACCTAGGGTTTGCGGCAAAAAGTTTTTCCTGGGGGCAGGGTGTGGGGTGTGGGGTGTAGGGTGTAGGGTTTTACCGATTTTGAGGTAGTCAGTTACCTAATTTTCAGGGAAAAAGTCCAGGAATTTTACCCCCGATCCCTCCAATGGTCGGCACTTTTTGAGGGAAAAAAAGTCTAAAAGCCTTATCCAACAAAGTTTTTAGATTTATTCAGCAAGCCCTACCTAATGTTCTAGTTTCTACCTGTAGGTAGGTAAAATCTTTGCAGGAACTAGACAAAGCAGTATTTGAAGCTAACACTTCAATTAAAGCAAATTTTGTAGAAATACAACTAGGGTGGGGCGCACCCAAAGTTAACGCTTGAGGAGAGAACCACCTCTGGGTTGAGAATCGCAAGGTACTTAGTCTAAGTGGACTCGGTGAATCAAGAATCCCTCCCATGAGCGCGACGGGAGCGTCAATTGCCTGTCCCCGTTTTATAGCCGTCAGCCTTTTTCAGGGAGCAGTAATCAGTGAGCAGTAATCAGTGAAAAGACAGTAGGAAACTGCTATTTACAGCCTTTCTCGTCAAGGTGAAGCACAGACACTAATACCTGCTCATCAACTTCAGCAAATCCTAGATAAAACGTTTACATGGCAAGTATATAAGCCCACCGCTAGGAAAGGAAGGCTAGAGTGAGTGGTTGGAGGATAATATTTGTCTATTAATTGCCCTTCTACAGCCAATTGAGTCAAGTAGAAAAAGAGGAATGGAAAAAGGGTAGTCATGGAAATGCTGATTTAGTGGGGGAAATTTGGCACGATTTTATATTAGTTAATATTTGCCCTTATGCTTGCTATCTAAGCTTATCAGACTACCAATACTTCGGATTTTGGGCATGATTAATTTCTCAAGGATAAAAAACCTAGAAATCAGTTTTTAGGATGGGAAACAAGTTGAATATCGATTTTACTTCTCTTGAATTCCCACTCTTGACCTCTCAGCCTTCTGATCTTCCAGAAATTTTCCTTGTTGCCGGAGAACTATGATACAATGGCATCAAAAAATAGAGGAAAAATTTTTTTATCATGGACAAGGTGTCAACACCAAGCCTATCAATTGTTATTCCGACCCGAGAAGGATTCGCTGACCACTGGTTTAATGCGCTGACCGAGGTCAAGGGAGAAGTAGAATTTATCTTGGTTCATCCACCAGGAGCACCTAAGTATCCCACGTCCGACCCTAGGGTACAGCAAATAGTCAGTCCCTTGCGGGGAGAAATTATTCAACGTGCCACAGGTTTGATGAATGCTACCGCTCCCTATACATTGACAATTAATTGTGATGAGTATATCAATCCCGACATTTCAGAAATTAGCCGTCAATACTTTTCCCGATTTCCTGATAGTTGGGTCATGAGACTTAGCCGGAAAGATGTTGAATTTGGTAAAAAAGAAATTCTAGAAGCTCCTTGGCTCTCACCAAAACCCATCGAAAAACTAGAAGTTTGTGGTAGGTCTCAAGGTAACTCTAAGCTATACGAACAAGGCAACTACTTATTGGAAATTCCCATTACTCCTATCGATAATAAATTTGATGTAATGTGTATTTTTAGAGGGAGGAGAGATCATCGAGGTCCCCATACAGAGAATTTTGACAAGAAGGTTTGGAAAACTTCTATAGTACAGGAAACCCTAGAGGATCTGGTGGGTTTAATGCCTTTTATTGGTCCGCTTAAGTATATTCCCTTTTGGTGTCTTGATCGTCTTTTGGGTTTATTTATTCAAGCTAAGTTTTTCGAGCAAGGCCAAGGGAAAATCATCGGTCATCTCATGCCATCTCCAGAACAGTTACGCATGGAAAACAATCCCCCCGAATATAGAAGACTAAATCGCTATGGTATTTTATCAGAAATTTTCCTAGTCAAGTGTTTTCCTCAGTATGGATATATGTGGAATCTGGTGATTACCAATCTCAGGGAAGTTCCCAAAAAATATGTACTTTATCGACTAGGAAAAGAGGGATAGTCAGCTAATCATGATCAACTCACCAATTCTATCAATCGTTACTCCAACTCTGGGCAAATTTTCCGAATATTGGTTGCAACAACTTCTGGCAATTCAAGGGGAAGTAGAATTTATTTGGGTTTATCCTCCCGGAGCAGTTACCCCTTCCGTAGAAGACCCCAGAGTGAAAACTTTTCATAGTCTTTATCAGGGAGAAACGGCCCAGAGGGCCGTCGGTCTTCTCAATGCTTCCGGTCAATATGTGCTGGCTCTCGATGATGATGATTTCTTGCATCCCGAGGTGGTTGCCTTAGCGAAAGATTACTTTGATAATTTTCCCCAAAGTTGGCTCTTACGTCTTTATAAGGAGAAAATTGATTATCTCGATGAGGAAAGAATTAAAGCTCCTTGGCCGGAGCTACCCGCTATCAATCAGTTAAATGTCTCTAGAAAAAGACAAGATAAATACCAAGATTTAGTGGAAGTTCCCATCGCTCCCCTAGATAATCCTTTCGAGTTAAGACTAGCTTTATGGCCCTACGCCAAAAGAAAAGATATTCATGGCTGTCATCTGGAACCTTTCAATAATAATATTTGGAAGACTGCCTTAGTGAAAGAAGCCTTAGATGATTTTGTCCGCAACATGAGGATAGGAGAAATTTTAACTTGGTTGCCTCTCTGGGGATTTGATAGAGCTTTAGGGTTATTTCTGCAAGCGAAGTTTTTTCAAAAAGATATATATATCGGCCATTGGATGCCCGAACCCAATCAAATAAGATATATAGTCAAACCCTACTCCATGAAAACCCCCAGAATTCTTTTTCCTTCCGATGCTTTACTGGTCAAGCGATTTCCCCAGTATGGTTATTTCTGGAATCTTGTCTTCGAGGAGTTATACAATGGCATCAAGACCAAAATCAAAAGTCTCTGGAAAGCATGACTAATTATCGTGCTTCCTATGAGTTATCAACAACTCCCCATCTACTTCCTAATTCGCAAAATTCCAGAAAAGCTGCTGAAGGAACATGAAGCAGGGTGAGCGCATCCCAAACGCTATTGACAATTGGCCAATTTTGTGATAGGATTGCCTTCCATGCCTTTTGAGCGATAGCAATCAATTGAAATGCTTACGAACTCGACCCATTTGGTCGGTTGTTTCCTAAACATTGAGGTGGCAAATTCTCCTCAAATATGCTTGAATCGCCCTCTGGGTAAGCAACCCACATAAATTTTATTTTGTCAAGGATTGTTAGGATGCGCTGACCGTGTTGGTGTCGTGTTTACAAAGACATCTAGGATTTTACTTGAGTGGAGGAATCTATGTTTGACACAACAAAACCAATCAATCAAAAACAAATTATACAAATTGTTCCATTCTACACTAATGATGGAGATTTCAACGTTATTTTAGCTGAAGCGATTAGAGCAGAAACTGGTATAGTAAGCCGCTTGATCAACTATAAATCTCTCAGGAATATGGACGATCCCAGGGTTTTGTCTTCATTGATAACTCCAGATTGTTTGGGGGTTCTCCTACATTATAACTGTAGACACTACGATGTTCCCCATTGGCTCTTGAGAGTATTACAATATCTCACAAAAACTAGAGACTTTCAATTAATTATCCTAGTCCATGAGTTCAGCGCAACTTACACAAGAAAAGGTATAATTTTCCCCGCTTTTAGATTTTTACTAACTTCTTATCAAATCTTAAGATTAGCTGATTCAATCGTAACTACTACTTCCAGAATTGAAAATATAGTTTCACGATTGACTGGAAAAACTGAAGTTATTTGCTTACCCAATTTTTCTACTATGGGTGAACCCCAATGTATTCCTCCTCTCAAGGAACGCCCACCATACCTTATTGTTTTCGGTTCCCAGCACACTCGCCCCCTAGTCTATACAAAATTCAGTAAAAACCTCCTAAAAGCCTGTCGAGCTTTAGGCATTGAACGCATTTATGATGTTGGTTATCCCTGTGATTTGAGTACCACAGAAGGTCAATTCAAAGGAATAGAGATAGTCCCTATGGGATTTCAGTCTAATCAGGTTGTTAGTGAATTAATGTTAACTTCACGGGGAGGCTTTCTAGATTATAGCCGTTTTCCAAGAGATTTAGGCAAATCCACTGTCTTTGCCGCCTATGCCGCCCACGGTTTGGTTCCAGTTCTAACAGACTATAACCCTTCTGAAGCGGATGGAGTAGAAAATAATAAACATTATTTAGTAGCTGATGAAAATCTGTCTAGTCTCGATTTGAGTCAACTTCAGCAAATTGCTGACAACGCTCACAGATGGTATCAAGACCATAATTTGATCAAAGTCGCCAAGTTTTACGGTTCGTATTTTAATCCTGAGGTTAAACCTGATTTCGGAAATTAAAAAGTTCAGGTAATTCAATCTGACTTTTTTCGTAATCTTGGGGGATGCCTATGTCAATAAAATATTCGTCAGAAATAAAGCCATACATAGGAATTTTCTCGGTATAAACTTTGAGAAAGTCGTCCTCAAAAGAAAATTTTGATGGCAGATCAAAGCCAGACAATATTTTTTTCCATACACAATATATGCCGCCATTAATATAGCCCTTATCTTGATATTTTTTGGATTCAAACCCGATAATTTTTTGATCATCGTCTAGCATAACATTATTATAACGCTCGAATTCAGTTAGTGGCTTCAGAGCAACAGTTATCAGGGATTTTTTTTGATTATGTAAATTAATTAAGGCGGATAAATTGACATTAAACAAGGTATCTCCGTTAACAATTAATGCTTGTTCGGTTTGAATTTTATTTAGTGCCAACTGGATCGCTCCTCCAGTTCCCAAGGGTGTATCTTCTATCAGATAAGTTAGCTCATATTCCTTGTATTTATAACCAAAATGATCGATAATTTTCTGATGTTCATAGCCCACAGAAACTAAAAATTTGTTGGTAATTTTTTGAGAGATTAGGTAATCTAATAGATATTCTAAAAAAGGTCTGTCGGCAACGGGAGCCATAGGTTTTGGTAAACTGTTGATGACCGATCGCAACCTAGTTCCTAACCCACCCGCCAGAATAATTACGTCCATAGATACACCTCAAAAATCTGAATTATTGCCAATCTTTTGAAAACTATTCTTAGGGTTATAGGGATAATCTCCCCCATCGATCCTTTGCTTGCTATAATGTCCATGCTTGGGTTCCGTATTTAGTAAAATGAAAATTAATCACTTGGCCTCCTGCTGCTTTCAAAGCTTTAGTTACTGCGATTTTCTTGGTAGGATCGACCATAAAGATAATAAAACCACCGCCACCGGCCCCCGATATTTTGCCTGAATAGGCCCCGGTTTCCCTAGCTACCTGATAAATGTGATCGATCTGCGGATTACTAATTAATTTGGATAATTTCTTTTTCGCTTCCCAAGAAGTTCTCAGAATTTCTGCTATCCCCATAAAATCTGATTTAAGCAGTGCTTCTTTAAAGAGAATTGCCTCTTTTTTGAGTTGATGGGTAGCGGCGATCGCCTGCTCATTTTTTTCTTGGACATTCTGAATTTGATCCTCAATTACTTGAGATGAGTAGCGAGAAATGCCTGTATAGTAGAGGATCAGAGAGACTTCTAATTCATTGATCACCCAATTTTTAATTCGCAAAGGATTAACTATGACTCGATCTTGTTCATAAAATTCCATAAAATTAAAACCGCCAAAAGTGGCAGCGTACTGATCCTGTTTGCCCCCCAACCAGCCTAGATCAATTCGTTCGATCTCGTAGGCCAAATGGGCGATATCGTACTCGCCTAGGGGTAATTTTAACAGTTCCACAAAGGCTTTAACTATGGCCACGGCTAGGGTAGAAGAAGAACCCAATCCCGAACCGGCCGGCGCATCGGAAAAAGTGGTGATTTCCAGCGGCAAAGGTTGCCCTTGATTAAAGTCTTTAATCAAACGATTGTAGACCGCTTTATGCAGATCAAGAACGCCGTTATAGGGGAGAGGAAACTGAAGGGTTTCTATTTGTTGTTCTCCCCGATCGGCGGCAACAAAAATGACTTGCTTGTCAGTAATTTCCGTGACTGTACAGTAGGCATAGAGATCGATAGTAGCGTTGAGAACGTAACCCCCATAAAGACTACAGTAAGGCTCGACATCGGTGCCGCCGCCACCTAAACCTAATCTTAAAGGAGCTTTGGTTCTGATGATCATGGGTATGCTGTTTAGGTTGATTTTTTGCTAGGAGATTTTAGTTGGGAAAGAGCGCTTCTTCGATCGCTAAACAAATAGTATGAAGAACAAAACCATGACCTTCTTGAATGCGCGGGGTACTGGTGCTAGGAATCATCAAACAATAATCGGTTTTTTCCTCTAGAGCTAATCCCTTCGCCCCAGTTAAACCGATGCTAGTGAGACCTTTTACTTGACAAACTTTG
The DNA here is from genome assembly GCF_027531105.1 of Microcystis sp. LE18-22.4A. Taxonomy (NCBI): domain Bacteria; kingdom Bacillati; phylum Cyanobacteriota; class Cyanophyceae; order Chroococcales; family Microcystaceae; genus Microcystis; species Microcystis sp. LE18-22.4A. The sequence goes on along the minus strand of NZ_JAPZRB010000077.1, from coordinate 7,766 downwards.
AGAGCTTGATGGATATTGGCGGAATTTCCCGAAGTGGAAATACCGATAAACACATCACCAGGGTTTCCTTCCGCTTCTATCTGGCGGCTAAAAATATATTCGTAACCATAATCGTTAGCGATCGCTGTTAAACTGGCGATATCGCTATTGAGGACGCGAACTGGCAAAGACTGTCTTTCTTTCAGAAATCGGCCGTGCAGCTCACCGCCAAAATGGATAGCATCGGCGGCACTGCCCCCATTACCGGCGACTAATACTTTGTGGTTGTTGCGATAAGCATGGATGCATACTTGGCAAATCTCTTGGATTTTCTCTAGATATTTTGTCTCGGTTAGTAGTTTTTTCTTCAGGTTATAAGCTTCTTCCAATTCAGTCTTGATTAAAATTGACAGAGAGGGATCGCTCTGGAAACTATCCAATTTTTTGTTTGATTTTTCCACCATTCGCATAGGTTTGATTTTCCAATTTTTATTAGTTGAATAAATTTAACTCTCAATAGTATCAAAAGACCAGAATCGCTGTCCATTAATTGGGTACAAAACCCCTAGCATGGTAGAATTGATCACGGGACAAGAAAAACAGGCCGATGATAGTTCTAGAGAAACCTAGAGCGATCGAGTCAAAAGAGTGATCTTTTGCCGGTTATTCTCGGAATATACGACAAACGCAGCCAACTCTAGCACAATTTGTTTTGTTTGTAAATAAATTTTTGATGTATTCTGGCCGGGATGGGGGATTTCTGAGCGGGGGATTCAACCCTTGCGAGTCTTGGCCTTTTGTTTGGCTGGACAAAAATGTTAACAATTCCTGACAATACCGCCGATATAATCAAAAGCCCAAAGGCCTGACGGCGTATAATATGCCGTGATTGCTATACTCTAACACCTAGATAGGGTCTGCTGAAAAAGTTTTTCCTGGGGGTAGGGTGTGGGGTGTGGGGTGTGGGGTCTAGGGTTTTACCGATTTTCAGGTGGTCAACTACCTAATTTTCAGGGAAAAAGTACCTCAATTTTCCCCCTGATCACTCCCATGCCTGGTACTTTTTGATTGACAAAAAGTCTAAAAGTCTTACCCAACAAGGTTTTTAGATTTATTCAGCAGACCCTAGATAGTGAGGAGAAGCAATTTAGTCGAGAAAACTAGCACAAATCGCTACAATCCCTCGAATTTTGTCTGTGCATCAGTTCAAGCTCTCGTCTCTGACAGAAGAACTGAGAATTCTAGTCCCCGACTCGAAAAAGTCCCACATCATGAATCCTTTCCCCGCAATTTCTGTCAATGACGGCGACCAAAAATACCCGTCTCCGCCACCTGCTGGCAATTCTGACCACGAAAGCGAAGATAGATCAAAAAAGAACAAAGCCTTATTTCTCGATCGAGATGGGGTAGTTATTGACTATATCCCCTACCTGAGTAAACCAGAACAGGTGAGCATTCCCGCCGGGGCAGCGGCTGCCTTAAAACAGTGGCAGGATGCCGGCTATCTGCTGATCATCATTACCAATCAATCGGGACTTGCTAGGGGCTATTTCACTTGGGATGATCTAGCGGCGATTCACGGGCGCATGATCGAGGAATACCGACAATTGGGGGTGCATTTTGACGATCTTGCCATCTGCCCGCACCATCCCGACGAAGGATGTCCCTGCCGCAAACCCTCCCCCTATCTGCTGCTGGCCGCCGCCCACCAATACGGAATCGACTTAGCCGGCTCGTTGTTTATCGGCGATGCGGCCAGTGATCTAGAATGCGCCCTAGAAGCTGGTTGTCAGCCCGTATTGCTCTTAACAGGGCGAGGAAAAGTCACCCTTGGGGAGATCGAGAAATACCCAGTTCAGATTCCTGTATATAGCCAACTAAAGGAAACGGTAGAATTATTGTCAAAAACCGCTGCCGAACCATAATTATGAGAATATTAGTCCTTTTTTGCAATAACTTTCCCTATCCACCTAGTCGCGGGGCAACGGAGGGGAGAACTTTTAACCTGATCAAATGTCTTCATCAAAACCACGATGTCACCCTGTTCGCCCGTCGGGTGGAGAATGTCACGGAAACTCAGATCGAAGAACTCAAAACCTTTACCGATCATCTTGTCTTATTTCCGCCCCGGCAAATTCCCGCTCAAGACAAGGGACTGACAAAACTAATCGGTCAAACAGGGCGCTTTCTGGAGGGAATAGTACAGATGACCCCTGCTAGTGTTCTTAGTTATCGTTCGCCGCTCATTCAAGAGCGAGTAGATGAATACGTCGAGCAGCAAAAATGTGATGTGATTCTCTGCGCTCAGAGTATCAGCGAGATTTTTGTCCGGCCGGAATACCGTCAGCGAGTCAAAACAGTAGTGGATATTCACAGTTCCGTGTACGGTTGGACACGCAATCATTTAGATAGAGGAGCCTCCGCCTATCCGCTGCGGGATTTTCTCTATCTGCCCTTACTCTATCAGTACGAAAAACGTTACTGTGCCAAGTTTTCGCAATTAGTGGCTACTACCGATTACGATCGCGAACAATTGTTAAAAATCCTCCCAGATGCACGGGTGGATATCGTGCCTAATGGCGTGGATTTAGACCTGTTTCCCTATCGTCCTCGGGATCCCGGCGGTCATAATTTGGTCTTTGTCGGTGCCATGAGTTCTACCCATAATATCGATGCCGCCCGTTTTTTTGCTTTAGAAGTCTTGCCAGTCATTCAACAGCGATATCCCGCTACCACCTTAACCCTAGTGGGGGCAAACCCGGCACCGGAAGTTCTCGAACTCGCCCAGTATCCCGGTGTGAGCGTGACGGGGACCGTTCCCTCGACAGTGCAATATTTACACCGAGGAACCGTTGGTGTGGTTCCCCTGCGGGTGGGATTGGGAATCAAGACCAAAACCCTAGAATCCATGGCCGCTGGGATTCCGATTGTCGCCAGCGATCGCGGTTTAGAGGGTTTAACGGTGGCAGCAGCGGGAATTCCCCCTAGGGCGTTGCGCGCCAATAGCGTTGCTGAGTACGTTACAGCGATCGCTAGGTTGTTCGATGATCCTTCTGTGCGAGAACAACTGTCCCATAATGCCCGGGCGATGGTGGAATCGGAGTACACCTGGGAGCGAGCGGGACAAAGGTACGAGGAAATTTTGCGGGACTAATATTGTTCTTAACCCCGAAATTTCCCTCGAGACTGTTTGAGAGTTTTACCGCCATAAAAATTGATTTTTTGGAGCCTAATCATGAAAGTTTTAATAGTAGGAAATTACGTCAACGATCGGCAGATCAGTATCAATCGTTTTGTCGGTTTAGTGGAGAAAGGACTCAGACAAAAAGGACACGAAATTCGGCGAGTGCAAGCCCAGCCTATTTTCGGTCAACTAAAATCCTCTCCCCAGGGACTCGGCAAGTGGTTAGGGTATATTGATAAGTTAATTATTTTCCCAGTGCAGTTACGTCAGCAGCTTGATTGGGCCGATATCGTCTGCATTTGTGATCAGGCGTTATCCTATTTAACTCCCTATCTAAAAGATCGCAAATATTTTGTGATCTGTCACGATCTGCTGGCCATTCGTTCCGCCCTAGGAGAAATTCCTGAAAATCCCACCAGTTGGACGGGAAAACAGTATCAGGCGATGATTTTGCGAGGATTCAAACAGGCTAAATATGTTGTCTGTTCTTCCGAAGCTACTCGTGCCGATGTTCTCCGTTTAACCAAAATTACCCCCGAACAAACGGAAGTGATCGAGGATTGCTTGAGTGAGGGATACGGTCCGATGACAAGAGCAGCGGCGGTAAATCTAGTGGCCAAATTTAACATTAATAGTGATTGTCCCTGGCTAATTCATGTCGGGGGCGACCAATGGTATAAAAATCGATTGGGATTGCTGAAAATATTCAAGAGGTTAATCACTTTCCCCGGTCTGGAAAATTGCCGATTGATCCTGATGGGAAAACCTTTGCTGCCGAATATGCGAGAATTTGTTAATCAGAATAACTTGTCCGCACAAGTAATCGAATTAGGAACCGTCTCCGATGAGGATCTCCGCGCCTTTTATTGCCTAGCAACTGCTTTAATTTTTCCCTCCTTTCAGGAAGGATTCGGTGTTCCCGTTATTGAAGCTCAATCCTGTGGTTGTCCCGTCTTTACCTCCAATCGTCTCCCCATGACTGTTATCGCTGATGATGCAGCCGTTTACTTCGATCCCAGCGAACACGAGGCCGCCGCTACTATTATTGCAGAAAATCTTCTCGCTCCCGATCGCCTGGAAGATTTGAGGCAAAAAGGTTTTATCAATGCCACTCGCTTTACTTACGAAAGAATGATCCAATCCTACGACCGATTATTGCCAAAATTGTAGTCTAGAGCTTTTTGGTGACTCATTATCCTGCCAACGCGATTTTAAGCGGGGAGGATATGGTTCTGGGGTTCACTTTGGCCCTAGAAATCTTGCTGTAAGAGTGCTCGTCCTTTTTTAAATCCTATAGTAATCATTTTTCCATAGCTCCTTTGCTTTGGGGTTTACTGAATAAATCTAAAAACCTTGTTGGATAATATCTTTAGGCTTTTTTGAAATCAAAAAGTGCCAGCCATTGGAGGAATCGGGGGGAAAATTAAGGCACTTTTTCCCTGAAAATTAGGTAATTGACCCCCTGAAAATGGCTAAAACCCTACACCCCACACCCCACACCCTGCCCCACGAAAAACTTTTTCAGCAGACCCTAATTGGCACTGTGAATTTATCTGTCGCCTGTAAGACTTTTGATAATCTTTTTAGCCAATCGCTCATTAATTTCTCGATGTCTGGGAATTGGTTCTGTTTTTCCAGTATCTGGATTATGGTAAATATCGTGTTTCCCTCCACGTCTAATCAAATAGCAGCCCGCTTGCTCTAATTGTGCAATTAAATCATGTCTTTTCATGGGAGTTCAAACTCTGCAAATCTCTTGATTCCGGGGATTTCTTCAGTAGTAAATGTTTTGTAGAGATCGACCAAGTTTTCGATTAATTCTTCTAAGTCAACACCTTGGGTCCAATGATCTGGAAATTCATTCAAATAGCCCAAGAACATCCCATCTGATTCTTTCCAATATGTATATGGAATCTTCATGGTGAAATCCTCATTCTGCGTTGCTAAAGATATTAAGTTGACCCCTATTATAACTGAATTGCTCCCAAGCCACGATCAGCTTTATTATCATGGTTGGCAGCGAGATTGCCGCCTTACACTTCGTTAATGCAGCCTACCAAAGCGGTGAGCGCCAATTCAGACAGATTAACGGGGATATCTTTAGTGACAAAAGGTTCAGCACAAGCTAATATTAAAGTTGCTATTGAATGGGAATTTAACCAAGATAAGGGAGGTTAGTATGCAAGTTCAAATCGAAAAACGGTATTATACACCTGAAGAATATTGTCAGCTAGAAGAAACAGCAGAATACAAAAATGAATATCTAGATGGAGAAATTATTCCTATGACGGGAGCAACTACTAATCATAATCTGATGGCTTTGAATTTCTGTAAAAATTTTCCAGCTAAGATTAATAATGAAGATTATTGGGCTTTTATGAGTGATGTACGGTTATGGATGCCGACATATCGCTTTTATACTTATCCTGATATAATGGTGATTAAAGGCAAACCATTATATGAAGGAAAAGGCACAAATACTGTAACTAATGCGTTAATTATTGTCGAGGTTTTATCAAAATCAACTAGGGATTATGATCGCACTGATAAGTTTAAGTTTTATCGCTCAATTCCTGAATTTAAGGAGTATATTTTGATTGATAAATACCGTTATTATGTTGAACAATTTTATCAACAAAATCATGGAGAATGGTTATTTAAAGTTTATGAATCAGAGAATGATGTTTTAAGGTTGTATTCTGTAGATATTCAAATTTCACTGCTGGATATTTATCAACGAATTGATTTTAATTTAAGTGAAGAATAATGATTAAATCCCATCTCAATTATCTACCAAAATCAGTTAATATTGCGATTCTCAAAATCAAGAAGGAAACCCAACAAAAAAATAAGAGGATCGAAATAGCGATCGCCCTTTTCAAATCCTATAGTAATCAGAGCAATTATCGTCGGTTGGGTTGAACCAAGGAAACCCAACAAAAAGATTCAGACGGATTTAGGTGTTGGGTGTTGGGTTTCGCTTTCCCTGAGAATTGAGAGGTTTTCTTTAACATATTTATTCGCTCAACCCAACCTACGAACTCTAATTTTTACTCATTTCTTGGCGAATGATGCTGATTAGTTTTTGAGCTTTTTGATAACCTGCTTCATTCCCTTGTTGACGATATAATTCTGAGGCTTTTTCGGCATCAGCAAGGGCTAATTGGTATTTCTGCAAGTCATAGTAAAGAAGCCCCCGATTGTTGTAAGCCTTAGCATCATTAGGATTAATGTCAATGGCTTTGCTGTAGTCAGAGAGGGCTAAATCGTATTTTTGTTGGTTATAGTAAATAAATCCCCGATTGACGTAAGCCTTAGCATCATTAGGATTAATGTCAATAGCTTTGCTGTAGTCAGAGAGGGCTAATTCGTATTTCTGCAAGTCTTGGTAAAGAATCCCCCGATTGTAGTAAGCCATAGCATAATTAGGATTAAGTTCAATAGCTTGGTTGTATTCGGCTAAAGCTAAATCGTATTTTTGTTGGTTATGGTAAACAAGCCCCCGATTGCCATACCAAGCAGCACGGGGAGCGAGATTAATTGCCTGAGTAATTGCGGCTAATCCCTCATCATAGCGTTTTAATTTATCTAATACTGCGTATTTCTCGTTATAGTGATTGGGGTTATTAGGAACCAGAGAAATCGCCTGATTAATCACCGTTAATGCTTGCTCATAATTTTCTCTGGCTTCTCTTTCTCTACCAGCACTTGTTGAGAAGTCACCTAAAAAGCGATAAACAACACTTTGCCGTTGTAAAATACTACTGTGAAACTTCTTTAAATCTTCCCGTTTAGGTAAGGTATTAATCGCTTGTTGCAAAGCTTCTATAGCTGTTTGATATTTACCTAAATAACCTAACGCTAATCCCTTCCCATACCAAGCTAAATAGACATTATCGGGGTCATTTTGCTTAATCGCCTCATCAAAGGCTTTAATTGCTTCCTCATACCTGAATAACCGCCATAATTGTCCTCCCCTTTCTATCCAAATATCCGCCTTCGCATTGGTATTAGGAACAATAACACCAGTAATCGCTTGAATAATTTCTTGTTTTTGTTGCGGACTAACTTGGGGTTGAGCAGTGGTTAATAATTGCGGTTTTACCTTCAATCTTTCTTGCAATCCGATAAAAGTGCTAATGGGAATCCCTAAACTAAACCCTAACTGAATTTCCGTTACCCCTGCTGTTTCCGAACTTCCATGAATCCCTATTACTCTCCCCTGGGAGTCTAAGACTGCACCGCCACTCATGCCCCCAAATGTGATGCTGGTATAAACTAATTCATAGCCTTCGGTTAAAGAAGCAACACTTTGTAATGTTCCCCCTTGTTTATTCCTTAAAGGACTTTGGCGGGTTTGTAGTAATCCCCGTTCTTTCTCGTCAATTGTACCGCCACTAAACAACCATTTCGAGGGATTTTGTCCAATTTTGGCGAAGCCTGCGGCAAAAACAAAATCATCGGTATTTGGGTTATAATTCGCTATTTCCGCAACGGGATAATTGTCCAGGCTTTCAAACTGAAAAACTGCTAAATCTACCCCTTCCTGCCGGATGATGGTGCTTTTCTCGATGTTTCGAGTTTTGCCGTCGCTGGTGACGAC
>NZ_JAPZRB010000336.1:0-8912 GCF_027531105.1 Microcystis sp. LE18-22.4A | reverse complement strand
GTTTGTTCTTGTGGGTGTGTCTTGGATAGAGACGAAAACGCCGCTATAAACATTCTCGCACGGGCAAATACTGTCGGGCGGACAGAAATTCAAGCCCTCGGACAGACTACCCACTGTCTATTAAGTGAAAGCTTAGTAGATCAGGTAACTGGATGAACAGGGAATCCCGAAGCGCTTAGTGCGATGGGAGCGTCAATCCTTCTCTTTTGTGTCAGTCCGCGGTTAAGCTTCGCTGGTGCGGCGAATACCTTCGTCGAGAACGAAGAACTGAGGGTTAAGAGAAGCCAATTGCTCCCGCAGCTTTTCGATTTCGGAAGCGGGAGCGTGAACTTCTAGGCGAATAATCTTGGCGATTTTGAGAAGTTCGTCTAGCAGTTCCCCAACGTTTTGTAGGTGGGCAAGAACTGCGGAAGCATCGACGTAACCCTCGCGGCAATGAAGAATATTGCCGCTAAAGGAAAAAGCGTAATGGATACAGCCCTCTTCGGTGCGGGTTCTCTCAATGAACTTGGGGCCTAGTTCCTTAAACGCATCAATTTTTCCTTCTTGTACTTCAAAGTAGGGTACGAGGGTACAGCAAGTATCGATTTTGAACATCAGATTCTCCTTCTAGGTGGTGCGGAGGGATATCCCGCGTTTGTGGTGATCAGAAAAGGTTATCTCAGGGGTTGTCTAGGCCGTGCGCTCCTACAGAATCATGCCCTGCTGTAGGGGTGAACGGCTTTCTCACAAAATATAACAGACTTCAGGTCGGTTTTTTGAACTTGGGCAATTTGGATTGGACTTTGAAGTACCATCCTAAGAAATTGAACCCATCTGTCGTGGCTGTTACCCGTGTTTTCTTGGCACTGACATTCATTCCCCTTTCGTTAAGAAATGTGTCAATCCTTTGGAGTAACTTATCCCTATCATCATTTGGTTTTAAGATGTACACACAATCATCTGCGTATCTGATGCAAGTCCCCAATTCTTTGATTCGATTGTCCTTTTTATCAGAGGAGGCAATTGGCTCTGGTCATTATACAGCAAGCTGTTTAGCCATATCGTCCGTCAGGTATTTATTGCCGGAAAATTATCCTGAAAGACAGCCTGTAGATTAGTTAACTTTTCAGAAAGGGACAGATTGCCTAAAATCCCCATTTGTGAGCCATTTTCAGCACCCCTGAAGATTTCAATAGGTGTCATATAACTAAGTTGTGCATACCCTGGATTACCATAAATCCGTGAAACAAAAAAGGGTTGTAATAATTCTGATCGTGAATCTGAATAATCGGGTTGACATCGATACTGTGATGGTGTTTTAGATTTAGAGGGAACATAACTGAAAGAAATATAACCTTCTTGCCGTTTCTGTACAAGAATTGGCTCGGTAAAAATGACTGAATTAGCAGCAATAATCATAGTAATTTTGGTGCGTCCTATAACCGTTGTCTGTTCTATCTTGGTTTCGGGTCCCCAATTATTGTCCACTTCGGCATTAATTGAATCAACTAAATTAATTAGACACCACCAAAAGCTAAAAGCCTTGTATTGTAAAAGTTTCAGAAAACAGTTTGTGTAAATACTTTTGTTTAAGTGCTTATTAGAAGCAATCGCATATTGATTTCTGTCATTACTTCCATCAATAATACTATTGTGGATATCTAAAACCGTGTTATCTGAGAACAGATATATTGAACTAAGAATGCTATGAGCGATTCTAACCTCTAAATTGACATCAATATTTTCAGATGATTCTAGCGTTTTAATGGCTGCTTTTTTATTCCATACCGTGCAATGACAAATTACCAACTGTAATTTTCCTGCTACTGAGATCGTCCCGTTTAACCATAAACCATTCAGTACCAATTTAGAACCAGAATATCTACCAATAATATTCAAATTTCCTAATAAGCAAGGACGACAACCATCGGCTGCTTCAATAGTTAAACTGAAGGGAGTTTGACGTTCGACAAAAACCTCTTGAATAATCGCAAAGTTAGAATCTTCCTCAAGATTGTAAATACAATTATCAGAAATTGATATTATTCCGGGTAGATCACTTTGACTCCATGCTTGAATTGCTTCGGTTAAGGAAGAAAAAGAATTTTTATCCCTAGGAGCATCAGTCATTAATTGTGAAACGTTTCCTCGCCAAATCCCACGGACGTTCGATAAAGTTTGACGACGAGAATAAGAACCTCCACCAATCTCAGCACTAAATCCATAAGCATAATTAACCAAAACTTTATTGGTTTTAAGATTAGCAGGTAAAACCATCCGTCCACATTTAAGATCAACACAGATTGAATTATCTATTTCCTGAAGATTTGGCCATTTACTTAAATCGGTAACTTGCAAGGTTAAATTCGGATAATTATTAACATCAATAACAGAACCATTATCGAGAAAAATAAAAATTTGTAATGGAGGCCGATCAATCAAACCATTGACAAGAATTTCTGAGACAGTATTAGGTTTAGTTAGAGGCTGCAGATCAGACGGAGTTAAGGGAATGGGTAAGCTATTATTAACAGAAGTTTGATTATCTTGATTATTCGATGGTGGTTTAAATAAAGGACTATCAATTCCTAAGGGATTAAAGGTATAACAATTGTCTTGAATATGACGTGCTTGAGCGAACTGAATGAAAAAACTCCGCAATGGATAGAGAAAAATTCCGATATTATAGATATTATATTTTCCATTGGCAATAATTTCCAAATTACTCATTAATAAAGGATTACTACCGCCGACAGAAATATCTATTGTGCGAGCAAAGGGATCATTTATTGTATTGATTAATTCTAAGTTATTTAAAGAATGTAAATCTAAGGTTTTTCCCCTGTCGAGATTTATATTCTCTAAGTTTTGTGTGATTGATAACTTAACAAAATAAGGAATAATTTTTGCTGGTAAGTTTGTTGATTCATAAAGGATATTTTCTAGAGATTTTAATGTTCCTTTGCGACGACGATTTCGTAAAGTATTAGCTACCTGTAAACGAGCAGTACCCAAAAGATGGCTAGTTTGATCTGAAAATTTAGTTCCTATCAGTGTAGCTAAATAGGGAATAACCCAATCTTCACAAGTTTCAATAAACCAATTACTATAAAGCTCCTCGATATTTTGTTCAAGGATGTTTAACTCTAACTCCATAATATTTAGGAAAGCAAGCAGAGGAAAACCCTGCTCTAAATCTCGTTGTCGATAAAAAATAGGTAATAATTCGTAAAGGCGATTTTGGGTCATCGTGATTAGATCGTTTTTCTGGTTTTTCTGGTGCTTTTTTTGGTAGATGTAACTGTTCCCTCAACTTTCTTCACTGTCTTCAAGAGAATTTTTTCCCCAGAATCAATCAGCACGACAGAAGCTTGATAAGCTATAGATAAGTTATGAGTAACTTGAAAAAATATAGTCCATAATTTAGATAGTTCTTCTAAATTTAAGTAGATAGGTGTCAATTTGACTGTTTCAATTTGGTTAGCTAAATCTGAAGCGGCCAAATAACTATCACTTCCAGTTGTGCTAATAGTTTGACGAATTAATTCTGGTTTAAGAATTGGGGTGTCTGTCAATGCGGCTATCATCCCTCCCATTAACCTTTCTGGTTCTTGCTGTTGTCCTCTACCATAAAAGGTCAACAAGTAATCTAAATTGAGGGCATTTTGCCAGCGATCAACTAATGAGCCGTCCGATTCTGTGTGGGGTATGGGGAAAGATCGGTTGCGAAGAGTTGCATTTGCTTCTACTCTATAAAGATAGAGGTTAACCCCTACAAAACCGGGTTCAGGAGCTTGAGGACGACCTGTGGTAACTGTCGGTGCTGCTGATAGGTCAGGGACTTGCTGAATCGCTTGGGCGATTAAATCCCGAAAGGTGGCGGTAACTGTTGCGATCGCTAAATAGTTGCTCATAATGCTTATTTATGCTTCTGGGTCAGATTGTCCCCTCAACAGATTGAAAAATAGGGTTTAGCAGTTTCTTTTGTTTTGACCAACTATCTTCCCTGTTAGAATGATTAAAACTCTTCCAAGAATCTTCCCATAAAATTGTTTCTCTAGCCTCGTTCATTAATTCTCTGTGGGCTGAAAACTTAGGTGTCAGTGGAGGTAAAATAGTCGCTTTATACCCTAAAGAATGTTCGGCTAATCGCCCAAAAAAATCGCTCATTGCTCGATTCTTCCTAGATAATATTTACGTCTTTTGGTAGTCATTCCTAAGATAGTCTCTTCTGGCCAACCATAAGCTTGTGCCAATAAATGAACCTCCTCTAAGAGACTTTTTGCTTGAGTGCTGATTTCCGACCAGAGAAAAGCGACAATATCAAATTGATCTGACCAAGCATTGCGACAATTAGGACAATCTAAATTCAATAATAATTCGGCCTGAGGATCACAATCAACAATCGCTTCTCCTAAAATTTGAATGGTTGTTGTTGTTAATTGTTCATTCTTTATTTCTTGACCATCTTGGGTTGCTTTAATAAGACTGCGACGGATTAATTGTTGACGGGCTTCTTCTAAATTGGAACTTTGAGAAATGGCCGCTAAATCTTTACTATTTAATAACCGAAAGGTTAACTCAATTCCATTATTCTCAATTGTATAACTTGTCTTGATCTCTGTTTCAGAGACGATACCAAGTTCCGCCACATTAAAAGTAAATTCTAACATCTCAGAGCATTGTGGGCATTGAACCGCCGCTTGTAGGTTTGTTCCTAATAACTGCTGATATAGAGTAAATAAACAGCGATTGCGTTGGCCAATCGTAAACTGACAAAGTTCTTCAAGGGTTTGCTGTGGTTGCGCTAGAGCTAAGAGGAGCAACCCCCGATACCACAGTGGTTGTCCCTCTCCTAACTCCCATACTCTCACTAAATCAAAAGCAGATATCATAAACGATTAACCAAACACAAAATGATTGGGTGATTTAGAGATACAAATCAACTAGCAGGCAGAACAAAGCTACCCTCAGTAGGTTCTTTAACGTTATAATCCCGTTCCCAACCTTCATTTTGTAAAGTTATGCTTTGAAAAGCAAATTCATTCCCCAACGAGTCTAAATCTGATAAGGCGACATACTCTGATACCCAACAGCGATAGACATTATAAGCAATGACTTTTTGTCCAGCTTCGTTGTAAAGTTCGATGATAATATCTTTACGAAAATCTTTGAGGGAAACAATTTGATTAGATTGATCGGGTCCTTTGGTAGAATTACTATAGTCCCAAACTTTATTCGCCCATTGTTCAAAGGTTACATCATGGGTGACACCTTGTCTGAGGGTAATTGGACCATATTCTGTTTGTCCGGGTGAAGGACGGGGGGTACTGGGATCTCCCCCATAGCGAAATCTGACGACCTCTGTAGTACGCATTAAATTGGTCACATTATTGACTCCGGCAACATAAGTATTATCCCACTTGACCCGAAATCGGAAATTTTTGTAAGGGTCATAGCGATAGGTATTAACTTTAAATTGTGGCGCTGGCATGAAATTCTCCTGAAAAACTAATGAAAAGTTGAGTGATTTTTTCTTTAATTACTGATACAACCCTCAATTATTAGGTTGTTTGACCAGCCTGTTGTTGGATTTGGATCACAACAAACTCGGCGGGTTTGACTGGGGCAAATTGAACGAGAACATTAACAATTCCTAGGTCGATGTCTCTTTGAGTGGTTGTGGTTTTATCACAGACCACTTGATAACTGTAAAATGCTCCTTGGCGCGAAAGAGACTCCATAAAGCTACCGACGCTTAATCTCAAGGCTGACCAGAGGTTTTCATTATTCGGCTCGAAAACAGCCCATTTTGTGCCTTGATAGAGGCTCTCTTCAATATAAAGGGTCAATCTTCGCACGGAAACATATTTATAGTCACTATCAAGTATATCTGCTCCCCGTAAGGTGCGATCGCCCCAAACCACTGACCCGACAATGGGAAAAGTTCGCAAGCAGTTAATCCCCAAGGGGTTGAGTACACCATTTTGTTGATCGGTGAGTTTTAATTCTAAACTATTGATCCCCAAGATGCCTGCATCTAATCCAGCCGGAGCTTTCCAGACTCCTCGTGTCACATCGGTAGCGGCATAAATTCCGGCAATAATGCCACAGGCCGAAAAGGTGTCTAATTGGTTTTTCATCATGGGATCTTCCTTGATCACACGAGGGAAATAAACCGCAGCATTAATGGTTTCTGGCCCTTCTATCCCGACATCAGTGGGTTGTAACTGGCTGATATTGCCATTTTTTACCTCTCCTAGCCATTTCATCGGCGGATCGACAATTAACATCGCCCGTCGTTCAAAGCAATAACTCAATGCTTCAGTATAAACTAGGGGATCAATATTGTTCTCCGCTATTCGTTGATCAGGGGGAATGCACATAATGTTAAACAGTTCTATTTTTTCTAGGGCATAGATTCCTGTTCTTTGATCTTGATCTCCAGTATAGGTTTCTACGGATAGATTCTTTCCATTATCCCCTCCTGCTACTTGAGAGGTTGCCCCACCGGGTGGCGTTATTGAGGGAAGCTTTGAGCTATCAACTCGAACGAGTCGGGATTCATTCTTTAAAACTAGATCCAGTCGGTTGGGTGAAGGGGGGGTCGTCGTCTTGATGGTAACATTGGTAAATTGCTCAAAATCGGTTGTTCCATTGGGGTAAGTGATCTGAACCGTTAAATTAAATAGATCGTTTTTGTTCAAGCCATAACTGGCAAAATTTTCGGCAACTTTATCGGTAATGCCTTGTGTATTAACAGTGGCTGTTAATTTAGTTCCCCATGTTCCGGGGTTAGCGGCTTCTAGGGTGAGAATTTGCTCGGCAGGAACGGCAGCAGCAGCAACAGGAATCGCCGCAAGAACTGCGTCAAAGAATCCTTTGAGTGTTGGGTTTGTTGCTGCTGCATCAACAACATCTTTTATAGAGCTTATGTTTTCGAGTTTTTTACTGACATCTGCAACTGTTGGTTGAGGAGTCTTGAATTTGTTCCCATCAGTATCAAAAATACTATCTAGTGCAGCTTGAAATCCAGATTGTGAAGACCCTAAGATAGTTTTTAGGGCTGTCTTAACTTCTGGATAAGGTGCGATTTTTGTGAGTATATCATTTCCAATTAAAGCTTGTATTGCTGCATCCAAAGCTGCTTTAAGACTGTTCCCCTTCACTTCAGCAGCAACCTGTTGAGCGATCTTTTTGTTATCAGAACCACTGACTGAATTAGCCGCATTTGTAGCGGCAGTAATAAGTTTTGAAACTGTTAAATCTGAAGCTTCTTTGTTGCCATCATCACCAAAAAGAGCATCGATCGCTGCTTGAATTGGGGTTAAAGCCGCTTTGATAGGGGCAACAGCAGGACCATAGACTTTAAGCGTTAGAGTTGCTGTTGGGTAAGGAGGAGTTTCATAAGTGTTATTCGTGATAGCATCATCAATGGCTTTTTTAACATCATCTACAGTCGGATTAGTCTTACTAGCGGCATTCTGAGCGATTGTCAGCAAACTTTGCACCACCGTTTTTCCCGGTTCTTCTGTCTGCTTGTCAGCTACATCTTGAACAGTAGCTTTAACAACAGCCGCAACTACATCTAATGGTGTTTTACCGTCACCAGTAACTTCATCTGCTGCGGTTTTAACATTAGTTGCTGCTGCCGTAATCATAGATACAGCCTCAGTAATGGCTTTTTGAACACTTTGTACTGTAGCCTCAGTCTGAGCAGCTGCTTTTTGAGCGATTGTCTGCAAACTGGTTGCGACCGTTTTTCCCGGTTCTTCTGTCTGCTTGTTAGCTTCTCCTTGAACAGCCGTAACTACATCTGATGGCTTTTTATCGTCACCAGTAACTTCATCTGCTACGGTTTTAACACCATGGGCTCTTGTCGTAATCGTAGATACAGCGCCATCAATAGCTTGTGTAACAGTTTGTACTGTAGGATTAGTCTGACTAGCTGCTGTTTGAGCGATTGTCAGCAAACTGGTTGCGACCTTGTATTCTAAGCTGTCCGGGTTAAATATAGCTTTAATTTCTCCAATTTCTCTTGCTACCTTCTCAGCCTGAGCCTTTTTAACTGGATCAATATCATTAAATGCGATCGCAAAATCGATTGTAGCTTTAACACTATCTGCTGTCGCACCAGATTTACCAGCGGCATCACTAGCGATTTTCAGCAAACTGGTTGCGACCGTTTTACCCGGTTCTTCTGTCTGCTTGTCAGCTTCTCCTTGAACAGCATCAACTGTTGCCTTTTTATCTTCACCAGTAACTCCGTCTGCTGCTTTTTTAACCGCTTGTGCAGCATTATTAGCATTTGTATTCCACTCATCTAATGATAATGTTGTTTTTGGTTCAAATAAGCGCACAATTACAGCTTGAGAACCCCCATTAAGGAAAAAGTCTTGAACGGCATAACTCATGGGAAAATCATAGGCTAATCCCCCAAAAAAACGCTGATAATCCCCAAAGCTAAAAATAGTAATAGGCTCTTCAACGGGTCCGTACAAGGCTCGTCCGACAAAAGCGGTAATCGAAGTAGCAACCCCAGTGATGGTATGTCGTCCACTGGGTAATTCTTGAATATAAACACCAGGATAAGTAACTTGAACTGGCATAGCTCCCCCGGAACTGTATAATCAATAACTCATAGCCGTCAGTTTGTGCTAATAAAACTGAAAGTAACTAGAAATATAACCCCAAAAGCCATCTTTTTTGTATAAACTTGTCTTACTTTTTATTTGATTTCCTTGAAGAAAGATGAAGAAAGATGAAGAAAGTTTTTAAGAAATATTAAGTAGGGCTTGCTGAATAAATCTAAAAACCTTGTTGGATAAGGCTTTTAGACTTTTTTGACCTCAAAAAGTGCCGACCATTGGAGGGATCGGGGGTAAAATTCAGGTACTTTTTCCCTGAAAATTAGGTAACTGACCCCCTCA
>NZ_JAPZRB010000121.1:0-9023 GCF_027531105.1 Microcystis sp. LE18-22.4A | reverse complement strand
ATTATGGTAAAACCTAGTAATTGATTGCCAGGCTCTATCAGCAGCCGATTGACGAGCTTGAGAGTTTAATTTATTAACCCATGGTGTCTCTTTATTATTAGCTAGTACCGCGCAAAGTTTTTGGAGATCATTGCGGGTTGTACCCTTATGATCCATCCAATAACGAACACAAGAGTTACGCACAAACTGAGATGTTCTAATTGCTTCATCAAGCCGGTGATATTGCTCTAGTGTCCCGTTTTTTAGCTTTGCTTCTACGACTAGCATCTAACAATTCTCGACCATTGGTTAAGTAGATTATAACACAGTTTGTCCACAGATGGTGGAATTAAACCGATGCTCCGTTGCTGACCCTTCGACTTCGCTCAGGGTCATTGATATTCTGGTCGGATTTCATCCCCCGCTAATTTTTGTGAGTATCTTATCGAAAAATGTAGCGGGGGTATTCATCCGATATTTTAGGTAACTTAGGGAATGGGGGATAAGGATTAGGGGAAGTGGGGAAGTGGGAAATTTCAACTAAAACCCTAAAACCCTAAAACCCCTAAAACCCCAACACCTAAACCCCAACAGCTAACGGCTAAAAATAATCTTCTCGATGGCATCTAGGGCGGTTTCTAGGTCATCGTTGACGATTTGATCGGGGAATTCCTCGCTGGCGGCTAATTCTTCTTGGGCGCGCTCTAGACGGCGGGCGATCGCTGTTTCGGCATCTTTGCCCCGGCCGCGCAAACGACGTTCTAATTCCTCGAAACTGGGGGGTAGGATAAAGATTCTCCTCGCTTCGGGGAAGCTTTGACAGACCTGTCTGGCTCCCTCTAATTCGATTTCTAGAATTACGGTCTGGCCTGTTGCTAATTGAGCGGCGATCGCTGATTGGGGTGTCCCATAGTAGTTGCCCGCGTATTCGGCCGATTCTAGAAATTCTCCGGCTGCCATTTTCTCCTCGAAACTGGGACGGTCGAGAAAGTAGTAATCTTCCCCCTCAATTTCACCCGGTCGAGGTGGGCGCGTAGTAGCGGATACGGACAGGTAGAGGTTAGGGAAACGAGTTAGTAAATGCCGGACTAGCGTACCCTTGCCCACACCGCTAGGGCCGGTAATGACAATTAATTGACCGGGTTGCATGGGGTTAATAACTTAGTTGCTACTATTAACAGGCGCTTCCTTGTTGACCACGAAACGGTGAGCCACGGTTTCTGGTTGAATGGCCGACAGCACTACATGACTAGAATCGGTGATGATCACCGCACGAGTCCGTCTTCCATAGGTAGCATCGATTAAACAGCCTTTATCCCGAGCATCACTGATGATGCGTTTGATAGGAGCCGATTCTGGGCTAACGATGGCGATAACCCGATTAGCGGAAACAATATTACCGAAGCCGATGTTGATCAGTTGTATATCCATAAGTTAACAAAGGTGCAGTCCTTTGTACAAAAGAGTGTTGAGGTATGATTACAATGTTATCGAGAAAGATTTAGCCTTACAACGCTAAAAATAACATTCTTAATCACATTTTAGTATTTTTTCAGGTTTTTTGCGATTTTAATTAAATTTGTTTACACAAGTCTCTATCTTAGGGAATAAAAAGGCAAAAGTCGGGAAAATTAGGGAATTTTGAGGGTGTGGGGTGATGGGGTGATGGGGTGTGGGGTGATGGGGGGTGGGAGCTTTTTTCAGTGATCAGTAAACAGTAATCAGTGAACTGAAAACTCACATCTGATAACTGACTCTCGATCACTGATCACTGATCACTGTTAAGAATGTCCCCGGCAATGGCATGATAATTATGGTAACTAATAAGTATTCTCTATCCTTGGTGGGTGCGTTAGACTATGGGTTTTGCTGATCTATCGATCGCTGATATTGCGGCAGAGTACGATCTGGCCGATGAATCTGTGTTGTCACTTTGCGACCAATTAGGCATCTCCTATAAAGATCGGCAGACTAATCTCGCCCTAGAAGATGCTAAAGCAATTATCTCACTGATTTTATCCAAACGCTCAGGAGTAACCGCCTCGAAAACGGAAACGTCCCCTTGACTTTATTCCCAACTGCGATCTTCTCGGTGTCCGTGATCACTTAGAATCGATCGATACCCTCCCAGAGGAGAAAATTTTTTAGTCACCTTAAAATTCCCTTTCTTGGAACAATTGCGAGTAGGAGAACAATGATCAAACGTTTGATTGTGGCAGCGATCGCTGTAGTTTTTTTTGTATTACAATTCAATCTTAACGGCGCTAGTGCCTTAGAACTCGATGAAGAAACCCTCACCATCACCCTCAATGATGCGGGGAAATCGGTGACTTTGACTTCTGAACAAGCGACGGAAGGACAGAAACTTTTTATCGCCAATTGTACTAAGTGTCACCTGCAAGGTAAAACCAAAACTAATAATAACGTCAGTTTGGGTCTGGCCGATCTGGCCAAAGCGGAACCCCCCAGAGATAATCTGTTAGCATTGATTGATTATCTAGAACATCCCACCAGTTACGATGGTGAAGATGATCTGAGCGAATTCCATCCCAATGTTAGCCGTCCCGATATCTTCCCAGAATTACGCAATCTGACCGAAGATGATGTGTATAACGTCGCCGCTTATCTGTTGGTTGCTCCCCGTCTAGACGAGCGCTGGGGTGGGACAATTTACTTCTAAATTGCACTGCATATATCCCTCGATCCCTCTAGATTTCTAGGGGGATTTTTGATTAGACAGCAAATAGTTGTAAAAATTCTTTGAGTTCATTTAATACCTCATGCTCAAAGTTCCAAATGTCTTTTTTGGTTAAAGCATGGGATAAATTACAATATTTCTTAGCCGCTCTTTTTTCATTCTGTGATGGTGTATCTTCCCTGATATAGTTTTGAATCCACAATTTATCAATTTTTTTACGATTTATATCAATATTTTTTTGTGCAAGACAGGATCGCCAAGCTTCTACACAATCAGCATGGGGAGAATCTTGGGTTTTAATTTCTCTCAACACTGTCTCTAGTTCCCCCTGTTCATTAACATGAAGAAAATGACAACCTATTTGAGTATTCGTAGAAGCATTTATAGCAATTCCCATAGTTGTGAGGTACAGATTCTTAGGTTTTGAGGAGTCAGGAGTCAGGATTCAGGAGTCAGGATTCAGGATTCAGGATTCAGGATTCGGGATTCAGGAGTTAAGATTTTGGTGTACCTCATGAGATTGGGAAACGCTATAATTGAAATAGCTTTTGGGTATCATCTATCCTGACTGCTTCTCTAAAAACTCTTTGAATACATTGACTAACCACAGCAAGTCTTTCTTGTCTGGTTTGTTCGTCTAAATCTAAAACAATACCTATCTTTTGAATATCATCTTTGAGCAGGGTGTTATTAAGTCGTTTCAGTCGTTGTTCAAGGCTACGATAATTTTCTCGTTCTATTCCGTCTAGAATATAAAATTCAACAATAGTTATCGTTAAATGATTCGATTCATTAATATGCTCAATAATAGCTCGTAAAAAAGCCGCATCATCTTGACTCTCAACAATTATTACATTAGCCACGATTCTACTCACCTCTGATTCGATCATTGTGCTTGAGAGCATAATCTAAGATATCTAATTCACTTTTAATACCGATAATTTTATCAGTTCTGGGACTCCTTGCTAGTTCAAAATAAGCCCCCTGTTCTGGATAATATTCTAACCCCACATCGGCAAAAGCTTGGATCATCTCTAAACTGTGGGTTGTAGCAAAAATTTGGCTATCTAGTTCGATAGCTAATCGGAATAAAGTTTTCCAAATATCTGGGTAAGCAGTATAGTGAAGACCATTTTCTATTTCATCGATAAAAATAATTTTTTTAGGATTGATGAGTAGAGCAAAAATCATCTCTATCAGACGATTAATAGCTTCACCAAACAGAGATATGGGTAGGCGTTTTCTCTCTTTTCTTTTCAGGTATAAATTTGGTTCGCCCAGAAAAAAACTTTCTATTTTTTTAATAGAAGGATCAAGTATTTGCAAGGCTTTTAGCACTTCTTCTTCCTGTTCATTAAAAGCTATTTTAGTATAGGACTCGCTCAATTCTTCCAAAGATTTATTGACAGATGCATCAATGATTACTGGTTCCTCATCACCCCCATTAGGTAAAGCTAGTATTCCCTCAGAACTAGCAATTAAAAAATAGTTCATTTGACTATCTTTTGAGTCATTCTTGAGGTCAAAAATTGTGTGAATATTTAAGATAGAAATAACTGATTTATTTTTAGCGATAAAATCATATAATTTTTGCCAATCTTCAGAGATGCCTAGAACAGTATCTTGAAGAGAATCGGAAATCGATATTTTTACCAATTTATCCCCTTGATTAGATTGGGAGCCT
Organism: Microcystis sp. LE18-22.4A; assembly: GCF_027531105.1. Taxonomy (NCBI): domain Bacteria; kingdom Bacillati; phylum Cyanobacteriota; class Cyanophyceae; order Chroococcales; family Microcystaceae; genus Microcystis; species Microcystis sp. LE18-22.4A. The sequence continues at coordinate 4,662 of NZ_JAPZRB010000121.1, read as the reverse complement.
TTTAACTCAATAATATTTTCTCTATCAAGATTGAATAATAAATTATCCCAAGCATTTTTGGGAACAGCCTGAACAACGGCTAAAGATTCCTTGCGAATAGATTCTCTGACTTCATGAATAGTATTTGGATAGGGATAACTATACAAAAATATTGCCTCTAACAAGGCAGTTTTCCCTGAATTGTTTTTACCACCAATTAAATTAACTCGCTCAAAACCTTCAATTTTGGTATGCTCAAAACATCTAAAATTACTAATTTCAATATCCTTAATCATGTTGACCTCCGGGCTGGATAAGCATAAATTTAGGGGTAGGAATGAAGCTGGCAAGATGGGGATTTTTTTCCTTAATTCTAGACGAGAATCGCCTCCAACTCTCAAAACGGTGACTATCCCCGACGGAAACTGCCGCCCTAAGAGATAATAGAGAGAGGGATTTATTTACATTTCTTCATCATGGCTAGAGACTTACGAGGATTTATTAAGCTTTTAGAAGAGCGTGGGCAATTACGCCGCATTAGTGCATCGGTCTCTGCCGATTTAGAAATTGCCGAGATCGCTAATCGGATGCTACAGGTGGGGGGACCGGCCCTACTGTTTGAAAACGTGCAAGGAGCAGAGTTTCCCGTCGCTATTAACCTGATGGGAACGGTAGAACGCATCTGTTGGGCGATGAACCTGAATAAACCCGAAGAATTGGAAGATTTAGGCAAAAAACTCGCCCTGTTGCAACAACCGAAACCGCCGAAAAAACTCTCCCAAGCGATCGATTTTGGTAAAGTGTTGTTTGATGTCCTGAAAGCCAAACCCAACCGTAACTTTTTCCCTGCCTGTCAACAGGTGATTTTAGAAGGGAATGAAGTAGATTTAAAGAAAATTCCGATGATTCGTCCCTATCGGGGGGATGCAGGCCAGATTATCACCCTAGGGCTAGTAATTACTAAAGATTGCGAAACGGGAACCCCTAACGTCGGTGTCTATCGCTTACAGCTACAGTCTCACAATACCATGACCGTCCACTGGTTATCCGTGCGCGGTGGGGCGCGTCACCTGCGAAAAGCGGCACAAATGGGCAAAAAATTGGAAATAGCCATTGCTTTAGGGGTTGATCCTCTGATTATCATGGCCGCCGCCACTCCTATCCCCGTAGATCTCTCAGAATGGCTGTTTGCGGGATTGTACGGCGGTTCTGGGGTACAGTTAGCCAAGTGTAAAACCCTCGATTTGCAAGTGCCGGCCGACGCAGAAATCGTCCTCGAAGGAACAATTACCCCCGGAGAGGTATTGCCAGATGGACCCTTTGGTGATCACATGGGTTACTATGGCGGTGTGGAAGATTCACCCCTGATTCATTTCCACTGCATGACCCATCGTCGCGACCCCATTTATTTAACCACTTTTAGCGGTCGTCCTCCCAAGGAAGAAGCGATGATGGCGATCGCTCTTAATCGTATTTATACGCCGATTTTACGGCAACAGGTGGCGGAAATCAGGGATTTTTTCCTACCTATGGAGGCTTTAAGCTATAAAGCGGCGATTATCTCCATTGATAAAGCCTATCCCGGACAAGCGCGGCGAGCGGCCTTAGCTTTTTGGAGTGCCTTACCCCAGTTCACCTATACTAAATTTGTCATCGTCGTCGATAAGGAGATTAATATTCGCGACCCCCGGCAAGTGGTTTGGGCAATTAGTTCTAAAGTGGATCCGGTTCGCGATGTGTTTATTCTCCCGGAAACCCCCTTTGATAGCCTCGATTTTGCCAGCGAAAAGGTCGGTTTGGGGGGGAGAATGGGAATTGATGCCACCACTAAAATGTATCCCGAAACCGACCACGAATGGGGGGAACCTTTGGAGTCGGATCCTGCCATGGCGGTCAAGGTTTCCCAACGCTGGTTAGAATACGGTTTAATCGATATTAATTTACAAGAAGTAGATGCCAATAAGTTTGGCTACGAAATGTAGATTTAACTGACTAAATAGGGTTTGCGGCAAAAAGTTTGTTGGTGGGGGTAGGGTGTGGGGTGTGGGGTGTGGGGTGTAGGGTTTTACCCATTTTCAGACGGTCAATTACCTAATTTTCAGGGAAAAAGTCCCGGAATTTTCCCCCCAATCACTCCAATCGCTGGTACTTTTTGATTGACAAAAAGTCTAAAAGTCTTACCCAACAAGGTTTTTAGATTTATTCAGCCAACCCTAAATACTCAATAGCTTATCTTGTCCCTAAATCTCAAAAAAATCGGGCTAGAAATATCTTCTAACCCGATATTAGTGATTAATTTCTCGACTTAGTAAGCGTCCTGTAGTTCGTAGAATTCGGGAGAAACGTAATCTTTGCGTAGAGGCCAACCGACCCAATCTTCCGGCATTAAAATCCGTTTCAGGTGGGGATGTCCTTCATAAATAATGCCGAACATATCATAACTTTCTCGTTCTTGCCAGTCAGCTGCTTTCCAAATCCAGTAAACCGAGGCAACCCGGGGATTATCTCTGGGAAGAAAGACTTTTAAGCGCACTTCCACGGGACTATCGACATTATCGGTTACTTTGACCAGATGATAGAAACTAACTAATTCTTTCCCCGGTCCCAAATCGTAAGCACCCTGACATTGGAGATAATTAAAGCCATAAGCGTATAAAGCAGTGGCCAGAGGAATTAAAAAGTCTGCTTCTACTTTAATCAATTCCACACCACTATGGTCAGCTTCTAAAGCTTGATGCTCAAAACCATTTTCACTTAACCAAATCGAAGTGGGGCCAGCTTGCACAATAGCTGTGGTTTCTTCAGTCATTTAGATTTCTTCCTTTTGTTTCGTGGTCAAAAGAGCGGGGGGAACAGGCATACCGGTGGCTTCTAGCAACTCTTTCGGAGGTGCTTGACGGGTGGCCGATTGCAGATATTTACCCGTAAGAATCGGTTCCGTGGCCTGCATTTTGTGGGTAGTGCTGTAATAACGATTGGTTTGCTGGAGGACAGTCCCGCGTTCTTGAATAGATTCGTTAGCGACTTTTTTCCGCAGTTTAATAATCGCATCGATAATCGCTTCCGGACGAGGGGGACAACCGGGTATATAGACATCCACGGGGATAAGTTTATCTACCCCTCTAACCGCAGTGGTGGAGTCACTGCTGAACATTCCCCCCGTAATCGTACAGGCACCCATGGCGATAACGTATTTAGGTTCCGGCATTTCTTCATACAGACGCACCAAAGCGGGGGCCATTTTCATGGTGATTGTACCGGCAGTGATGATTAAATCGGCTTGCCGGGGACTAGAACGGGGAACTAAACCAAAGCGATCGAAATCAAAACGGGAACCAATCAAGGCTGCGAACTCGATAAAACAGCAAGCTGTACCGTATAGCATCGGCCAAAGACTTGACAAACGCGCCCAGTTATACAGGTCATCAACGGTGGTGAGGATGACATTTTCCGATAAATCCTGGGTAACTTTGGTGCGTTCGATGGGATTGAGGATTTTTTCGCTTTGTTGTTCGATAATTTGCTTAAATTCGCTGGTAGGGTTGGGACTCATCGGGTTATCCTCTTATGAAAAGTCAAAAATAAGGAAAATTATGGCCGTTATGACCATTCTAAGGCTCCTTTTCGCCAAGCATAGACGAGAGCAACCACAAGGATAGCAATAAAGATCAGTGCTTCTACAAAAGCTAATAGGCCCAATTGATTGAAAGCTACTGCCCAAGGGTAGAGAAAGACGGTTTCCACGTCAAAAACCACGAAAACGAGGGCAAACATATAATAACGAATGTTAAACTGAATCCAAGCACCGCCGATCGGTTCCATCCCCGATTCATAAGTGGTGCGTCTTTCCGGACCACCACCACTAGGCCGCAGGACTTTGGAGGCAGTTAGGGATAGGATTGGTACTAAACTGCAAGCAAGCAGAAATCCTAGAAAATACTCGTAACCTTTGAGGACAAACACTGGGTTTTTTTTCTCCTTATTCGCTATCGACAGGGGAAGTTGTCGGCATCTCTATGGCTACTTATTATAGAGGCTTTAGCAACCCGTCTCCTTCTCAAAAGCAGCATTGAAGATGTTTATCCAGATTGCTCGTTAAGATTGTACGGGAGTGCCGGAGTTGCCAGTTCGAGCATTTGTCCTAAAATTTCCGATAGGCAGTATAGTTTGTTAATGCACAGGCTCAAAGCAGCGATCGCAATAAGAGGAGAGTATCTGGTGTGGGGATAACTTTAAGTTGGGAAAGTTGAGCATCTCATACGGCCGCTCCTTTTGACACCCCCCAGTCTGACGGCAAATCCTTGTACAGAAAAACTTTCAAGAGTTCTCAGCACCACTAGGGTATCCCCAGCCAGGGAGATAAATGTAAAGATTTATTAAATTGTAGCGTATGATACAGTCTGGGGGGGTAGAGTGCATATTGGCCATTATCTAAAACTAAACAAGAGAGTAAAGCCATGGCTACTTACTACGGTACAAGTGGAGCAGACTACTACAACTATACGGGAAGTGAACAACTCTATGCCTATGGTTATGGTGGCATTGACATCCTCGCCGCCGTAAAACGGACGGCGATTCCCAAACCTCACGATTTAGGTTTCTGCTTCTTTCCCGAAGGATTTTTCGCACCTGCCTTAACAGATTTACTCTGTTCTGGTCTTATGGTCGCTCTACAGACTGACA